>CANOFO010000040.1 GCA_947565305.1 uncultured Lachnospiraceae bacterium
TTATTGCACATTTCCAAGATACAGGGTAAAATAAAAAAGCAGATGAAACAGAAGAAACAAATAGGTAGATGATACGAAACGGAGGAAGCCATGTCATTTGCACATCTTCACGTCCATACGGAGTACAGTCTCTTGGATGGGTCCAATAAGATAAAAGAATATGTTGCCAGAGTAAAAGAGTTGGGTATGGATTCCGCAGCCATCACGGACCATGGGGTCATGTACGGTGTAATTGACTTCTACCGGGCAGCGAAAGAAGCAGGAATTAAGCCAATTTTAGGGTGCGAGGTCTATGTCGCGCCTGGTTCCCGGTTTGACCGGGAAAAAGCGGAGGGCGAGGACCGATATTTCCATTTGATTCTGCTGGCAGAAAATAACACTGGTTACCAGAATCTGATGAAGATTGTTTCCCGGGGTTTTACGGAAGGCTATTACTACCGTCCCAGGGTGGACAAAGAGGTGTTGGAGACTTACCATGAAGGGCTGATTGTGCTCAGCGCCTGCCTTGCCGGCGAGGTGCAGAAACATCTGCAGCGGGGAGATTATGAATTGGCTAAGGAGGCGGCTCTGTGGCATGACAGGACGTTTGGGCATGGGAATTATTTCCTGGAGCTGCAGGACCATGGGCTGCCGGAGCAGCAATATGTCAATCAGCAGCTTCTGCGTCTGAGCCAGGATACCGGGATTGCGCTGGTTGTTACCAATGATGTGCATTATACTTATGAGACGGACGTGGATTCCCACGATATCCTACTCTGTATCCAGACAGGTAAGAAACTGGCGGACGAGAACCGTATGCGCTATGAGGGCGGGCAGTATTATGTGAAGTCGGAAGAAGAGATGCGCGCACTGTTTCCTTATGCGCAGGAGGCTTTGGACAATACGCAGAAAATTGCGGACCGCTGCAATGTAGAGATCGAGTTTGGCGTGACAAAGCTGCCCAGGTTTGATGTTCCTGGGGGTTTTACCTCATGGGAGTACCTCAATAAACTCTGCCATGAGGGGCTTAGACAGCGCTATCCGTCACAGGATGGCAGGGTGGAGATTCCAGGCAGGGAAGAACCGCTGCAATTTGAGGAATTAAAAAGTCAGCTCCAGTACGAACTTGACATTATTCAGCAGATGGGATATGTGGACTACTTCTTGATTGTGTGGGATTTCATTCGTTTCGCCAGGGAGAGCGGCATCGCCGTGGGACCGGGGCGCGGAAGCGCAGCGGGAAGCCTGGTCTCCTATACGCTGGAAATCACCAATATCGACCCCATCCGTTACAGTTTGATTTTTGAACGTTTTCTGAACCCGGAACGTGTGACAATGCCGGATATTGATATTGATTTCTGTGTGGAGCGGCGGCAGGAAGTCATAGATTATGTCAGTCAAAAATATGGCAAGGACCGTGTGGTGCAGATTGTCACCTTTGGAACGATGGCAGCGCGGGGCGTTATCCGTGATGTGGGAAGGGTCATGGACCTTCCCTATGCTTTTGTGGACAATGTGGCCAAGCAGATTCCTACAGAGCCTGGAATTACCATCGACAAGGCGCTGCAGATGAATCCAGAACTGAGGAACCTCTATGAGAATGACGAGAGCATACGCAGGTTGATTGATATGTCCAAGCGTCTGGAGGGTCTGCCAAGGCATACCTCCATGCATGCAGCAGGCGTGGTTATCAGTTCCAAAGCGGTGGACGAGTTCGTGCCCCTTTCCAGGGGAAGTGACGGTGCGATTACCACCCAGTTTACGATGACTACCTTAGAGGAACTGGGTTTGTTAAAGATGGATTTTCTCGGGCTTCGCAACCTGACCGTTATCCAGAATGCAGTCAATCTTATCCATGTCAGCCAGCGGGAAGCCAATCCGCAGATTGACGAATCAAGGCTGTTCGATATTGACAAAGTGGATTATGACGATAAGCCGGTACTGGACTCGCTGGGAACCGGCAAGACGGACGGCGTTTTCCAGCTGGAAAGCGCGGGCATGAAGAATTTCATGAAGGAGCTAAAGCCTCAGAGTTTGGAGGATATTATCGCGGGCATCTCACTCTACCGTCCCGGACCTATGGATTTTATTCCGGCTTATATTAGGGGAAAAAATAATCCTGATTCAATTACCTATGACTGCCCGCAGTTAGAGCCGATTTTAGAGCCGACTTATGGTTGTATTGTTTATCAGGAACAGGTTATGCAGATTGTCCGTGACCTTGCCGGCTATACGCTGGGCAGGAGTGATTTGGTGCGCCGTGCCATGTCCAAGAAGAAAACATCCGTCATGGAAAAGGAGCGCAAGAATTTTGTCTATGGGAATCAGGAAGAGGGCGTTCCCGGCTGTATCAGCAACGGCATCAGCGAACAGACGGCAAACAAGATTTTTGATGAGATGACGGATTTTGCTAAATATGCATTTAATAAATCACATGCAGCCGCCTATGCTGTGGTTGCATATCAGACGGCATATTTGAAATACTATTACCCTGTGGAGTATATGGCTGCGCTGATGAGTTCCGTTATGGACCATATCACAAAGCTTTCGGAATATATTTATTCCTGCCGCCAGATGGGGATTACGCTGCTTCCGCCCAGTATCAACGAAGGGGAGAGCGAATTTTCCGTATCGGGCAATGCCATCCGCTATGGTTTATCGGCGATAAAGAGCGTCGGACATGCGTTTATTGAGAATCTTTGTGAAGAGCGCAGGCAGCGCGGCAAATTTAAAAGCCTTTCAGATTTCCTGACCCGCATGGCAGATTATGAGCTGAACAAGAGAATGGTGGAAAACCTTATCAAATCCGGGGCATTGGATAACCTGGGCGCTACCAGGAAACAGTGCATGATGGCGTATGTAGGCATCATGGAGGACATTGCCCAGGACAAGAAAAATACTATGGCAGGGCAGATGACCCTGTTCGACCTTGCCGGAGAGGAAGCGAAAGCAGAATTTGAAGTGAAGATGCCGGATGTAGGAGAATATTCTAAGGAAATGTACCTGGGATTTGAGAAAGAAGTTCTTGGCGTCTATATCAGCGGTCATCCTTTGGAGGAATATGAGGAGAAATGGCGGAAGAACATTACCAGGGTTACGACGGATTTCATGCTGGATGAGGAGAGCGGGCAGCAGCGGGCAATGGATGGGGAAATTGCCATGGTAGGAGGAATGATTGTCGATAAGACCATCAAATATACCAAACATAACCAGACAATGGCGTTTATCACATTGGAGGATTTGGTAGGTACGATGGAGGTTATTATTTTTCCCAAAAGTTATGAAAAGAACAGCCGTCTGCTGAACATAGACGAAAAAGTATTTATCCGTGGGCGTGTGGCTACAGAGGAAGAGAAAAATGGCAAGCTGATCTGTGAGCGCATGTATTCTTTTGACGATACGAAGAAGGAGCTGTGGCTGCAGTTTCCTACCAGGGAAGCGTATGAAAGTCGGGAGGAAGAACTGTTTGAAATCCTGCAGGACAGTGATGGGAGCGATGGCGTCGTCATCTATCTCTCCAGTGACAAACAGATAAAACGGCTTCCGCCGAGCAGGGGCATTGCTGTTTTGCCTGACATCGTAAACAGATTAACTAAGTTTCTGGGTGAAAATAATGTAAAAGTTGTAGAAAAGAATATTGAAAATCTTGCCAAAAGAGATTAAAATAGAATAAATTGGACGTAGTAAGGATTAATTTAAATATAGACAGGAGGGAATTTGTTATGGCAAAAGAAATTGAGACGATTGCGGTATTGACCAGCGGCGGTGATGCACCGGGAATGAATGCAGCAATCCGTGCAGTTGTGCGCCAGGCACTTTCGCGCGGCAAGAAGGTAAAGGGGATTAAGAGAGGGTATGCAGGTCTGCTGCAGGAAGAGATTATAGATTTGGAAGCCAGGAGCGTATCAGATATTATCCAGAGAGGCGGTACGATTCTGGCAACGGCACGCTGCAAAGAGTTCACTACACCGGAAGGACAGCAGCTTGGGGCGGACATCTGCCGCAAGCATGGCATTGACGGCATTGTGGTTATCGGTGGTGACGGTTCTTTTAAGGGTGCGCAGAAGCTGGCGTCTTTGGGAATCAATACTATCGGCATTCCGGGAACGATTGATTTGGATATTGCCTGTACAGAATATACGATCGGGTTTGACACGGCGGTAAATACGGCAATGGATGCTATTGACAAGGTACGTGACACTTCTACCTCCCATGAGAGATGTTCCATTATCGAGGTTATGGGAAGAGGGGCAGGATTCATTGCGCTGTGGTGCGGCATTGCCAATGGGGCAGAAGATATCCTGCTGCCGGAGAAATATGACTATGACGAACAGAAGCTTGTGAATAATATTATTAATAACCGTAAACGCGGCAAGAAGCATCATATCATCATCAATGCTGAGGGTATCGGCCATTCCACCAGTATGGCGAAGCGTATTGAGGCGGCTACCGGGGTGGAGACGCGGGCTACAATTTTAGGACACATGCAGCGTGGAGGAAGCCCGACCTGTAAAGACCGCGTGTATGCATCCACAATGGGGGCATTTGCAGCAGATTTGCTGTGTGATGGCAAATCGAACCGTGTGGTCGGTTACCGTCATGGAGAATTTGTTGATTTTGACATTGATGAGGCCCTTTCCATGGAGAAGGCTATTTCAGAATATCAGTTTAATATCTGTGAGAGCCTCAGCAGGTAAGGAGACGGAGGTCTATGATTACAAGTTCTTCCAATCCCAGGATGAAGCAAATCGTTCAGTTAAATAAAAAATCAAAAACCCGCTATGAACAGCGGGTTTTTGTGGTGGAAGGAACCAAAATGTGCCTGGAAGCCCCCAGGGGGCAGATTCAGCAAATGTATGTCTCGGAAAGTTTTCTTGCGGATGAAGGGAACAGACGGCTGATAAGAAGCTATTCCTATGAAACTGTGGCAGACAGCGTCTTTTCCCATATCAGTGATACCAAGACGCCTCAGGGAATCCTTTGCCTGATACAAATGCCGGAGTATGAATTGTCAGATTTGCTGGGAACGCGCCCTCATCTTCTGGTATTAGAAAATATTCAGGACCCTGGGAATCTGGGCACTATGATACGCGCCGGCGAGGGCGCAGGCGTTACCGGCGTAATCATGGACAAGGCTACTGTGGATATTTTTAATCCCAAGACCATCCGTTCCACGATGGGTTCCTTGTTTCGCGTACCTTTTTATGTCACGGCTGATTTGCAGGGGACGCTCAGTGAACTGAAAAAGAAAGGGATTGCCATGTATGCGGCATGCCTGGATGGAGAACTTTTGTATGACGAGCCGGATTACACATTGCCTTGCGGTTTCCTGGTTGGAAATGAGGCAAATGGACTGTGCGGCCAGACTGCAGCCCTTGCAGACATCCATATCAGGATACCGATGGAGGGGCAGGTGGAATCCCTCAATGCAGCGGTTGCCTCGGCGCTTTTGATGTATGAAGCCAGCCGCCAGCGCAGGCAGAAAGGAGAGGTATGAGAATTTGGTTTAAGATGTTTAAAGATAACCACCTTCTGCGGGATACTGTCATCGAGGATGGCAGTGAGGATACACGCACCCACAAGATTTTTCATGCGTTAGAGCAGGTGTGCTATGAATTTGATTTGAGTAAGCCGATTTGGCTGGATGCCACAGTGGCAGAATTTAAACGCCACGACAAGGCGCGGTTTTATCAGGATAATTTCGTGGAACAGATAGATTTTGACTTTCTGGAAATCCATGTCATCGAAGAATAGCGGGAGAACAGAACAGCCCACGCCATGCAGAGGTGTCTGCGGCGCGGGCTGTGCCGTATTCAGATGTTATTCACCTGTGCAGTTCATGTCGGTGAAGCTGCAGGTTGTGTCGTCATCTGAGCTTGCGCTGTTCATGTCCGTGATGCTGCTTGAAGTTTCCTTCGTCTCCACGCAGTTCATGTCATTGATACCGCAGGTAGTGTCATCGTCTGCGGACATGCCATTAAGGTTTGTGATTCCTAAGTTCTTTTCCTTCTCCATAAAAAATACCTCCTGAATCATTATATAATTTTGTTTATAAGTTACGTGAATGTATTATAACGATATTTTTTTTGTAATGCAAGTGGAAAATATTTTTTGGATGTTTCCCTTTTTTTATTTGTTACTGTCCAGTGGATTCTGTGTGCCAAAAGGACCTGCTGCTATTGCAGCAGGTCCTTTTGGCACTATAATATCGTTTATTATAAAAAATGGGGAAACTTAAAGAAAATAATTGTCTTTTTCTGTTTTAATACCTATAATGGTGGTATTATAAGCAGCGTGAAAGCGAAAATCAATCAAGAAAGGAGAAATAACCAATGGAAAATATGATTAACAGAGAGGTGGAAGCATTTAAGGTATCTGCATTTGCGAATGGGGAATTCACGACAGTAAGCCAGGAGGATTTGAAAGGGCACTGGTCCGTGCTGTTTTTCTATCCGGCGGATTTTACGTTTGTGTGCCCCACGGAACTCGGTGACCTTGCCGACCATTATGAGGAATTTAAAAATGAGGGCTGTGAGATTTATTCCGTCTCAGAGGATACGCATTTCGTGCACAAGGCATGGGCGGATGCTTCCGAGACTATCCAAAAAATCCAGTATGTGATGCTTGCCGACCCCGCGGGCGTGCTGGCACGACAGTTTGGGGTGCTCGTGGAAGAGGAGGGGCAGGCGCTCAGAGGGACTTTCATCCTCAACCCCGAGGGAAAAGTAAAAGCATACGAAATCCATGATATGGGGATTGGCAGAAATGCCGAAGAGCTGCTGCGCAAGGTGCAGGCGGCGAAGTTTGTAGAAGAGCATGGAGACCAGGTATGCCCGGCAAAATGGCAGCCCGGGGAGGAGACGTTAAGTCCCAGCCTGGATTTGGTAGGAATGTTATGAAAATAGGACAGGAGGAAGGCAAATGCGAAGCATTTTTAAAGATGCCTTCCGACGAACTGGCAGGTGACGCAAAGCGTCGCGTGCCGATACCATTATTATACTAGGAGGAGCGTGTATGGATATTGAGAAAATTGCGCCTAAGAGCAGCTTGCTCACGCCTGAGCTGGAAGAACAGCTTCGAGGCGTGCTGGGGAAACTGACTGGGGAAGCGCATATGGCATGTGTTGTGGATTTGTCAGACAAGCCATCCGTGGAGATGGCAGAATTGGTGCGCCACATTGCAGGAATGTCGGATAAGCTGACCTGCCAGTTCTATGAACCGCAGGAAGCCCGGGAATTGCTGCCTGAGCTTGACAGTTCCCTGCTGCCAGTAACGGCGCTTTATCGGCAGGGGCAGTACATGGGGATTGCTTTTCATGGCGTGGCGGGAGGAAAGGAACTGAATTCATTTGTGCTGGCGCTCTATAACGTTGCAGGTCCCGGCCAGGAGATGGACAAACGACTGCAGAAAAAACTTGGCAAGCTGACGCAGAAGGCAGAACTGAAGATATTTGTTTCCCTGTCCTGCCATCACTGTGCAAACCAGGTAATTGTCTGTCAGCAGCTGGCAGCTCATGCAGAGTCCATAGAGGCAAGGATGATAGATGCCAGGCTGCATCCGCAGCTGGTGGAGCAGTATAAGATAGAGCGGATTCCCATGACTGTTATCAATGACAGGGAAGTGGTTATGGGAGTGAAGACAGCGGAGGAAATGTATCAGTTCTTAAAGTCAAATCAGTAAAATGATGGCAAAATGCACAAAGCCGCCGATGGTTTTTTGACAATTTTAGACATATTTTTACTTTTTGTAAAATATAGCTTGCATTTACTTGTGGATGATGCTAGCATGTAGTCATAACAAATAAATATTGACCAGGAGAACAAAGAGTAGGGTTGGCACAGCAGAAATGCTGCTTATTTCCCTACTCTTTTTATCTTACTAGGAAAGTAGTCTTTACAAGAATATTTCCTATAAGACAAAATTAATTATGCGCACTCGCACAAGAGGAGATTATTGCTTCGCAATTGTGCTCGGCGCGGCAAACCGTCCAAGTCCCTCATGAGTGAGGGATATAGGGAGTTGCTGCGGACTTGTCCGCTTTGTTCTCCTACCCGAAGAGGTGTGTCCTGATATTGGAGGTGGGAATTTACAGAGGAAGAAAATAAAACCAACATTTGATTTGTGGAGGAAATATGGAACAGAGATTTTATGATGCAATGGCAGACTGTCCGGTAGTAGCCGCAGTGAAGGATTTTGAGGGTGTTGAGCAATGTCTGGAATCAGACGTGAAAATTGTATTTATCTTGTTTGGAGATATATGCAATATTGCAGAAATCGTGGAGCGGGTGAAAGAAGCAGAGAAGATAGCGCTGGTGCATATCGATTTGGTTGAGGGGCTAAGCAACCATGAGATTGCTGTAGATTATATTCGTAAAAATACGAAAGCGGATGGTATTATTTCCACGAGGATGAATATGATTAATCGTGCAAAGGAGTTGTCTTTATACACAGTTTTCCGCATTTTTGTATTGGATTCCCGGGCTTTTAAGAGCATCGAGAAGCAGAAGAGGCAGATTAAGGCAGATTTTATAGAGATACTGCCAGGGGTTATGCCCAAGATTATAAGCAAGGTCAACAGGCTCAGCACACAGCCGGTGATTGCGGGAGGGTTAATCAGCGATAAAGATGATGTCATTGAAGCATTGGATGCGGGGGCAATATCCGTCTCTACTACAAATCAGGAAGTATGGTTTATGTAGTGCACATGGAGCAAAGAAAATAAAGCAGAACAGAGGAGGATTTTTACTATGGCGAAATATGTTATGGCACTGGATGCCGGCACGACAAGCAACAGATGCATTCTTTTTAACGAAAAAGGAGAAATGTGCAGTGTAGCACAGAAAGAATTTACACAGTATTTTCCGAAGCCGGGCTGGGTAGAGCACGATGCGAACGAGATTTGGTCTACACAGTTGGGAGTTGCAGTGGAGGCAATGCAGAAGATTGGGGCTTCTGCAGAGGATATCGCTGCAATCGGCATTACCAACCAGCGTGAGACAACGATTGTATGGGATAAGAATACGGGGGAACCGGTGTACCACGCGATTGTATGGCAGTGCAGAAGAACATCAGAATACTGTGACAGCTTAAAGGAGAAGGGACTTACAGATACTTTCCGCCAGAAGACAGGGCTTGTAATCGACGCATATTTCTCTGGCACGAAGCTGAAATGGATTTTGGACAACGTAGAAGGCGTAAGGGAGCGTGCAGAGAAAGGCGAACTCCTCTTCGGTACCGTTGAGACATGGCTGATTTGGAAGCTGACAAAGGGGGCGGCACATGTGACCGACTATTCCAATGCCTCCCGTACAATGCTCTTTAACATCAACGATTTGAAATGGGATGAGGAAATACTGAAGGAATTGGATATTCCAGCTAGTATGCTTCCAGAGGCAAAACCGTCAAGCTGTGTATACGGAACGGCAGACCCATCCTTCTTCGGCGGTCCGATTCCGGTCGGCGGGGCAGCAGGAGACCAGCAGGCGGCATTGTTCGGACAGACCTGTTTCACTCCAGGAGAGGCTAAGAATACATATGGAACTGGATGTTTCATGCTGATGAATACCGGAGAGAAACCTGTATTTTCCAAGAATGGGCTGGTTACCACCATTGCATGGGGGATTGACGGCAAAGTAAATTATGCGTTGGAAGGTTCCATTTTCGTAGCAGGAGCAGCAATCCAGTGGCTGCGTGATGAATTGAGGATTATCGACAGCGCACCTGATTCAGAATATATGGCAAAGAAAGTCAAAGATACTAACGGCTGTTATGTAGTCCCTGCATTTACGGGACTGGGCGCTCCCCATTGGGACCAGTACGCAAGGGGAACGATTGTAGGAATTACCAGAGGAGTCAACAAGTACCATATTATCCGTGCGACTTTGGAATCTCTGGCATATCAGACCAATGATGTTCTGCAGGCGATGAGAGCGGATTCTGGCATTGAACTGAATTCTCTCAAGGTTGACGGCGGCGCAAGCGCCAACAACTTCCTGATGCAGACACAGGCGGACATCATTGATGCTCCGGTTAACCGTCCATCCTGCGTGGAGACAACGGCAATGGGCGCAGCTTACCTGGCAGGTCTTGCAGTAGGATATTGGGCAAGCAAGGAAGACGTCATTAAGAACTGGTCCATTGACCAGACCTTTAAGCCACAGATTTCCAAGGAAGACAGAGAGGCAAGGGTCAAAGGCTGGAACAAAGCTGTGAAATATTCATACGGCTGGGCAAAGGAAGACTAATGACAGTTACCCTGTCCGGGACGTTCAAGGCTCCTCCATGAGGGCTGTGTGTCCCGGGCAGAGGATAAAAATACGGATGAACAGCAAGTTTATATAATGAAAGGAGACTTCTTATGTTACCATATATTGCAGAATTTGTAGGAACTATGATATTGATTCTCCTGGGAGATGGCGTAGTAGCTAACGTAACGTTGAATAAATCAGGAATGAAAGGTGCCGGCTCGATTCAGATTACATTTGCCTGGGGTCTTGCGGTTATGGTGCCGGCATTTATCTTTGGTGCGGCATCGGGCGCGCATTTCAACCCGGCGCTGACATTGGCATTGGCAGTGGACGGCAGCCTTGCATGGAGTCTGGTGCCAGGCTATATCATTGCACAGTTTGCAGGTGCTTTTGTGGGCGCATGTATCGTCTATATCCTGTTCAAGGGACAGTATGATGCCACAGAAGATCCGGCAACCAAGCTTGGCACATTCTGCTGTGCTCCCTCCATACCGAATCCGGTATTGAATCTGCTCAGCGAAATCGTGGGAACATTCGTACTTGTATTTGCAATCAAAGGCCTTCCGGCAGATGCACCTGCTGGCGTTGGCAACCTGTTAGTATTTGGGATTATCGTATCCATTGGTATGTCTCTGGGAGGACTTACCGGATATGCAATTAACCCGGCGCGTGATATCGGACCTCGTCTGGCGCACGCAGTTCTTCCGATTAAAGGTAAAGGCGGCTCTAACTTCGGATATGCAGCGATTACCTTGTGCGGACCGATTATCGGAGCGCTTCTGGCAGTTGGATTGTACGCAGTCATTCCGTGGTAGTTAATGACCGTTAGATAATATTATAACGTATTTGTGGGATAATAATGATAACAACATATAGGACATTGCAGAGATGATGAACGGCAATGATTACATCCCCAAAAAGGGATGTAATCATTGTTTTTTATCTTATAGGAAAGACCTTGTCACGTTAAAGAGTGAAAGTGTCTTCCTATAAGATAAAAACGTTTTAAGAAAGGATTGGTGAACATATGTATGATGTAATAATTATAGGGGCAGGTGTATCAGGAGCGGCTTCCGCAAGAGAACTTTCCAGATACAAACTGAACATTTGCGTGGTGGAAAAAGAAGAGGATGTCTGTTGTGGGACCTCCAAGGCAAACAGCGCCATTGCCCATGCCGGATTTGATGCAGAAAGCGGCTCTTTGATGGCAAAGCTGAATGTGGAGGGAAGCCAGATGATGGCTGAGCTTTCAAGGGAGCTTGATTTTCCATTTAAGCAAAATGGTTCTTTGGTTGTATGTTTACATGAGGAGGAGATGCCCAATCTGAAAAAACTCTATGAGAGAGGTATCGAAAACGGCGTAAAAGATTTGCGTATTATTAATAGGAAGGAACTGGTAGAATTAGAGCCAAATATTTCCGATGAAGCGGTGGCAGCGCTGTATGCACCTACCGGCGGCATCGTATGCCCATTCGGCATGAACATAGCATTTGCGGAAAATGCAGCCCAAAATGGCGTGGAATTTAAATTTGATACAGAGGTCAGCGGGTTTGAGAAAAAAGACGACGCCTGGATTGTAAAGACGAATCAGGGAGATTTTGAAACAAGATATATTGTAAATGCAGCGGGTGTCTACGCAGACAAATTCCACAATATGGTGAGTGAGAAGAAATTGCACATTACGCCGCGGCGCGGGGATTATTGTCTGTTGGACCGTACTACGGAAGGGTTTGTGACGCATACCATCTTCCAGCTTCCCGGCAAATATGGCAAGGGCGTGTTGGTAACACCGACCGTCCATGGCAATACGCTGGTAGGTCCTACCGCCATTGATATTGAGAATAAAGAGGGGACGAACACTACGCAGGAGGGGATTGATGAGTTAATCAGCAAGGCCGGGACTACGGTAAAAGGACTTCCCATCCGCCAGGTTATCACATCTTTTGCGGGCTTGCGCGCCCATGAGGATGGACATGAATTCTGTATCGGCGAGGTGGAAGGAGCCAAAGGTTTTATCGACTGCGCCGGCATTGAATCTCCAGGGCTGACGAGTGCGCCGGCAATTGGCAAGATGGTGGCAGGGATTGTCAGGGACCTTACGGGTGCAGAAGAAAATCCAGACTTTGTAGGCACCAGGAAGGGAATTTTAGACCCTAAGACCTTGAGCAATGAAGAACGTGCAGCATTGATAAAAGAGAATCCGGCATACGGAAATATTATCTGCCGCTGCGAGATGGTTACGGAAGGTGAGATTATCGATGCCATCAACCGTCCGCTGGGCGCAAAATCTCTGGATGGCGTAAAGCGGAGGACAAGAGCGGGAATGGGACGCTGTCAGGCTGGATTCTGTTCTCCGAGAACAATTGAAATCCTTGCAAGAGAACGAGGGGTCGACCCATCTGAGATTACCAAATCCGGTGGAAACTCCAAAATTATCGTAGGAATCAACAAAGACAGGATATAGTCGGAAAGCGAGGAAAGAGTATGTTAAGACAAGTTTACGATATAGTGGTTGTGGGCGGCGGTCCGGCAGGACTGGCAGCAGCAGTGTCTGCAAAGAGAAATGGCATAGAATCCATCCTGGTGTTAGAGAGGGACAAAGAACTTGGCGGCATTTTGAATCAGTGCATTCACAACGGTTTTGGGCTCCATACATTTAAGGAAGAATTGACTGGACCGGAATACGCAGGAAGGTTTATCGCACAGTTAGAAGAAGAGAAAATTGAATATAAATTGAATACAATGGTCATGGATATCTCAGACGAAAAGGTCATCACAGCCATGAACCGTGAGGACGGCATGTTTGAGATTGAGGCAAAGGCAGTCATTCTTGCTATGGGCTGTCGGGAGCGTTCCAGAGGAGCCTTGAATATTCCCGGTTACAGGCCTGCCGGAATTTATTCCGCCGGCACGGCGCAGCGTCTTGTAAATATGGAAGGCTACATGCCCGGGCGCGAGGTGGTAATCTTAGGTTCCGGCGACATCGGGCTGATTATGGCAAGGAGGATGACCTTAGAGGGCGCCAAAGTGAAAGTAGTGGCGGAGCTCCTGCCTTACTCTGGCGGGCTGAAACGAAATATCGTGCAATGTCTGGATGATTTTGGAATTCCGCTGAAGCTGAGCCATACGGTTGTGGATATTGACGGTAAGGAACGCGTAGAAGGAATTACGATTGCCGAGGTAGACGAGAACAGGAAACCAATTCCCGGAACGGAAGAGCATTATACCTGCGATACATTGCTTTTATCCTGCGGCCTGATTCCAGAAAATGAAATATCCAGAAGCCTGGGCGTTGAAATGAGCCCTATCACTTCTGGACCGCTGGTAAATGAATGTTTGGAGACGAATGTGGAAGGCGTGTTTGCCTGCGGCAACGTGCTGCATGTGCATGACCTGGTGGATTTCGTTTCTGAGGAGGCAGGAGCTGCCGGCAAACATGCTGCCGAATATGTGAAAAACGGTGCAAAACATCAGCCCTCAGCGGCGAAAGATATTCCCATTGTCGCTACGGAGGGTGCGCGTTATACAGTTCCTAAAACCATCAACCCGGAGAGGATGGATGAGAAGCATACTGTGCGGTTCCGCGTGGGAGATGTGTATAAGAACTGTTATGTGTCCGTGTATTTTGGCGACAAGCGTGTGATTCACAGAAAACGTCCGGTGGTTGCGCCAGGAGAGATGGAAGAAGTGGTACTGAAAAAAGAAGAATTGGCAGCATTTCCGGATTTGTCCCAGATTACTGTGAAAATAGAGGAGGCGTAGAGTATGGAAACAAGAGAATTGATTTGTATCGGCTGCCCGATGGGATGTCCCCTTAAAGTGGAAATGAATGGAGAGGAAGTATCCACTGTGACAGGCAATACCTGCAAACGCGGGGACGATTATGCGAGGAAAGAAGTTACCAACCCCACGCGGATTGTTACAAGTTCTGTCATTGTGGAAGGAGGAAGCCTGGCGGCGGTATCGGTAAAGACGAAAGAAGATATCCCCAAAGGCAAGATTTTTGATATTATGAAAGCGCTCAAAGGCGTGAAAGTCCAGGCGCCTGTGCATATCGGAGATGTGATTGTCAGCAATGTGGCTGACACTGGTGTAGACATTATTGCTACGAAAAATGTTAATTGACCTGAGGAGGGACCCACGAAGTGGGAAGATGCCTCAGGTCCGGTACCAGAGCAATTATCGTACAGTCACCAATCCCCCCCTGCAGCATAAGATATTGCAGGGGGGTTTTTATGCGTTTATGTGAATTGCGGGAAAAAGAAGTCATCAATGTCTGTAACTGTGAATGTCTGGGCTTTGTGGTGGATATTGATATTGATATCTGCACGGGAATGGTGCTGGCACTGATTATCCCGGGCTGCGGCAAATGCTGGGGACTTTTTGGCAAAGGGAGTGAAATCATCATTCCCTGGAAACATGTGCTGAAAATTGGACCGGACATCATTCTTGTGGAGCTGCCGGAGCCAGACCACAAATGATTAAATTTCTTTTTCATGTATATCTGTAATAAAAAATCTCATACTAAAATGTAGAGATTATTACACTTTTAGGAGGATGATTCATGAAAAAGAAATTGATATCAATGTTGTTGGCGATGTCGCTTGTGGCCGCACTGGCAGCTGGCTGTGGGAGCGGTGACACAAATAATAATGACACAGGGGAAAATGCAGCAGACCAGGAAAATGGGGACATGGCTGGCACTGATACGGACCAGGACGATGACAGCCTGATTGAGGAAGTCTCGGGTTCTGTATATTACCTGAACTTTAAGCCCGAGCAGGCAGAACAGTGGAACGACCTGGCGAAGGAATACAGCAACGAGACAGGCATTCCGGTAACCATAGAGACTGCTGCTTCCGGGACATATGAATCCACGCTGAAATCGGAGATGGCAAAGTCTGCTGCACCCACGCTTTTTCAGGTCAATGGGCCGGCAGGCCTGGCTTCCTGGAAAGACTACTGTTATGACTTAAAAGACAGTGCCGTGTATAAGAATTTAAAGAGCGATGATTTTGCATTGATCAGCGATGATGGACAAGTACAGGGTGTTGCCTATGTCATCGAGACGTATGGTCTGATTTATAACAAAGATATTATTGAGGATTACTGCGAGATGGATGGGGCAAAAATCAAGAATGTCTCTGAGATTAACAGTTTTGCGAAATTGAAGGAAGTTGCAGACGACATGCAGGCGAAGAGGGACGAGCTGGGAATCAAGGGCGTATTTGCCTCGGCGGGTATGGATTCCTCTTCAGACTGGCGGTTTAAGACCCATCTGGCAAATATGCCGATATATTTTGAGTACCAGGATGACAAGCTTGATACCACGGAGGCTATCAAGGGAACCTATCTGGACGCCTATAAGAACATTTGGGATTTGTATATTACAGATTCTACCGTGCAGCCTACGATGATATCCGGCATGACCGGCGAGGATGCGGCGGCAGAGTTTGCCATGGGCGAAGCCGTATTCTATCAGAACGGAACCTGGGCATATAAAGATATCACCGGCAATGATGTGGATGACGATGATATGGGGATGCTTCCCATTTATATCGGCGTAGGCGATGAGGCAAACCAGGGTCTGTGTACCGGTTCGGAAAATTACTGGTGCATTAACAAGAATGCATCAGAAGATGATATCAAAGCTACGCTGAATTTCCTGGAATGGGTGGTTACCAGTGACAAAGGGCGTCAGATATTTGCTGATGAAATGGGATTTGTGACACCATTCACTACATTTACTGATGAATATATGCCGGAAAATCCGCTGGTGGCTGCTGCCAATGAATATATCGACAGCGGCAAGACATCAATCCCCTGGGTATTTTCCACGATTCCCTCTGAGAAGTGGAAAAATGGCGTAGGAAGCGCGCTGCTTGAATACGCGCAGGGAACGGGCGAATGGGATGCGGTCAGGACAGCGTTTGTCGAAGGCTGGGCATCGGAATACAAGGCTGTAAACCAGTAGCAAAAACTGCCGGGGGTGGTTCGCCACCCCTGTGTTATGCCTGTAAGGGCAGCTTTTGTGAGCAATCTATGGGAGGCATTTATGCAGAAATCATTAAAAAAATATTTTCCAGTTTTTGCATTTCCAACGCTGGCAGCTTTTACTATCGGGTTTTTCCTACCGTTTGTGATGGGCATCTATCTGTCTTTCTGCAAATTTACCACGGTGACGGATGCAAAATTTATAGGGATAGGGAATTATTTAAAAATATTATCAGACAAGACATTTCTACATTCGCTCTGGTATACGGCAGCATTTACGATTGTGTCAATGGTGCTGATTAATGTGCTGGCGTTTGCCGTGGCAATGCTTTTGACAAAGGGCATCCGTGGCACAAATTTGTTCCGCACGGTATTTTTCATGCCGAACTTAATCGGCGGCATCGTTCTGGGCTATATCTGGCAGCTTTTGCTGAACGGAATCCTGGCAAATTTCCAGAAGACATTGACTTACAATTCATCCTATGGTTTCTGGGGGCTGGTAGTGCTGATGTGCTGGCAGCAGATTGGCTATATGATGATTATCTATATTTCCGGCATCCAGAATGTGCCCGGAGAACTGATTGAGGCGGCAAAGATTGACGGCGCAACTCCCAGACAGATTTTATGGCATGTGACGATTCCCATGGTGATGCCGTCCATCACCATATGTACCTTCCTCACGCTGACGAATGGGTTCAAGCTGTTTGACCAGAATCTTGCTTTGACCAATGGCGAACCCTCAAGTATGTCGGAACTTCTGGCGTTAAATATCTTTAATACGTTCTATGGAAGGACCGGATACGAGGGCGTCGGACAGGCGAAAGCAGTCGTATTCTTTATTCTTGTGGCGCTTATCGCCATTATCCAGACCAGATTGACGAGAACGAAGGAGGTGCAGCAGTAATGGGTGTTAGGAAAGCAAAATACGGTTGGGCATGGAGCATATTTTTCACGCTGTTATCGGTGGCATGGGTATTTCCCGTCGTGCTGGTTCTGGTGAATTCGTTTAAGAAAAAAGTATATATTAGCCGCAGGCCTTTTGAAATTCCCATCGGCAAAATGTTTGTGGAGCTGGAAAATTATGTGCGGGGGATTGAGAAAATCCAATTTTGGGATGCGCTCCGGAATTCCCTGTTTATCACCGTATGTTCCGTGGCAGTGATTATACTTTGTACATCTATGTGCGCCTGGTACATATCCAGGGTGAAATCTGTGTTTTCTACCGGTATGTACTACCTGTGCCTTTTTTCAATGATTGTACCTTTCCAGATGGTCATGTTTACGCTGTCAAAATTGGCAAATATGTTGCATTTATATACTCCAATTGGTATTATAGTAGTATATCTGGGATTTGGCGCAGGGCTGTCGGTATTCATGTTCTGCGGGTTTGTCCGCAGCATTCCGCTGGAAATCGAGGAGGCCGCCATGATTGACGGGTGTACACCAATTCAGACATTTTTTCAGGTGGTGTTCCCAATCTTAAAACCCACCTGTATCACGGTGGCGATTCTGCAGGCGATGTGGATTTGGAATGATTATCTCCTGCCATATCTAGTGCTGGACATCAAGCGTTTTAAGACGATTCCCATAGCTATCCAGTACCTCAGGGGCGGTTACGGCTCTGTGGATATGGGTGCGATGATGGCGATGCTGGTGCTGGCAATTATCCCGATTGTCATATTTTATATTTTCTGCCAGAAATATATCATCGAAGGCGTGGTGGCAGGCGCAGTAAAGGGTTAAGAATAGAAACAGCAGGAGGTACGCGCGTTATGCGGAGCAGTGGAGTTTTGATGCACATTTCTTCCTTGCCCTCCCCTTATGGAATTGGAACAATGGGGAAAGAGGCAAGGAAGTTCGTAGATTTTCTTGTGAAAGCGGGACAGCAGTTCTGGCAGGTTTTGCCCATCTGTCCCACAAGTTATGGGGATTCCCCTTATCAGTCTTATTCCAGCTTTGCCGGCAATCCATATTTCATAGATTTGGAAACCCTCTGTAAAGAGGGGCTTCTGACGGCAACGGAGTGTAACTCTTATGAGTGGGGCGGGCATCTGACCCAGGTAGATTACGAGGTCCTCCACCAGAACCGCTTTCCCCTGTTACATAAGGCGTTTGCACGGTTTATAAAGACCCCTGACGAGGATTTTGCACAGTTTTGCAGGGAGCAGGAAGACTGGCTGGAGGACTATGCGCTGTTTATGGCGTTGAAGGATGACCATGACGGGGTGGCATGGAGTGAGTGGGAACCGAAGCTGCAGCAGCGCGATAAGGAAACGCTGGCAGCGGCGAAGAAGAGATTGGCAGAGGAAATCCAGTTCTGGAAAATGGTCCAATACCTGTTCTATCAGCAATGGAAATCCTTGAAGAAGTATGCCAACGATAAGGGAATCCGCATCATCGGCGATGTGCCTATCTATGTGTCGTCAGACAGCGCGGACGTGTGGGCGGAGCCTGGGCAATTCTACCTGGACAAGAAGCTGCAGCCCATTGATGTGGCAGGATGTCCGCCGGATGCATTTTCGGAGGATGGGCAGCTTTGGGGCAACCCATTGTTTCGCTGGGATGTGATGAAAAAGGACGGTTACCGCTGGTGGGTTCGGCGAATGGAGAAAATATCCAAATTATTTGACGTTATCCGCATCGACCATTTCCGGGGATTTGATTCCTATTATGCAATTCCTTTTGGGGAGAAAACCGCGAGAAAAGGAGAGTGGCGGAAAGGACCAGGAATCGCACTGTTCCGTGCGATAGAGAAAAAGCTTGGCAAACTGGATATTATTGCGGAAGATTTGGGCTTTCTTACGGAATCCGTGCGCAAACTGCTGGCAGACAGTGGATACCCCGGCATGAAGATTCTGCAGTTTGCTTTTGACGCCAGCGGTGACAGTGATTACCTTCCCCATAAATATGGCAGGAATTCCGTGGTCTATGCGGGAACCCATGACAATGATACCATTCTGGGCTGGCTGCAGGAAGCCCCCATGGACTGTGTTGCCTTTGCCAAAGAATATCTGAAGCTGGACCAGGCGGAAGGCTATCATTGGGGCGTTATGCGCGGAGCCTGGTCTTCAGTCAGCGACATGGTAATCGTAACGATGCAGGACCTTCTGGGCATTGGCAGTGAGGGCAGGATGAACGTGCCGTCTGTCCTGGGCGGCAACTGGATGTGGCGGATGCGCCCCGATGCCATTGACGATGCGCTGGCAGAGAAAATCCGCCATCAGGTCAAGCTGTATGGAAGGCTGCCTATGGAGCCCGAGAAAGCGGAGCAGCCGGAAGAGGAGAACGAGAAGAAACCTGAGGAAGCAAAACAGCCGGAAAAGGGAAGCGGGAAAAAGCCTGAGGAAGAGAAACAGACAGAAGAAAAAGCAGAGAAGGATGCGGCAGGTAAATCTGTTGAAAGGAGAACAAAACCATGATGGAGGTATTGGACGAAATGGCAATCAGTGAAAAAGAAATGAAGTTGCTTATGAATTTTGTGAAAGATGATTTGGAAGAAGCAAGGGATAGCGAGGATATTGAAAAGAAAAACAGTAAAATAGATAGGGTACTGGAACATATTCAACAGTATTTAGAAGATTAAGAGGGATAGGGCGGAACTTACCACCGCTCTTTTTCTGTGCGCTGGAATATCGGTTATTATAGAAAATGGAGAAAATTAAAATATGGCAATATTGCAGTTTAGTTGGGGATTGTGTATAATAAAAACGACACCAAAAATTGACAAAGAGGAGCGGATATTACCGAGTATGATAGCTCTTTGGTAAAGGACAGAATTGTGAAGCGATTATTAGAGAAAATGAATAAAGAAGCAATGGATATTCTAGCGGGAGAGGTAATTGATAAAGTAACAGAAAATATTGAAAAAGTTGTACGTAAAGATGAAAATAGAGCAGAAAAGAAGTTTGATGAACATCAAAAAAAGATGGTTTCTAAAAATCCAGACAATGTTCATCTTTGGATGCAAGAAAAATACCAAACGTCAGGGATGGTGTTTCATAAGGAATGGTCAGATTATTTGTTTTATGATATAGACGGAAATCTTAAATATATTGCTTAAGGTGGAGAATATGATAAATTACAGCGTATTTTACTGTATAATGCAGAAAATCGTAAGATTGCAGAGATATATGAAAAGTTAGTCACATTTCGTAATCCATTGTCATTAAAAAAAGATATACATCCAGTAGACTTTGACATTATAATTGATGGAAAAAAGTTAGGAAAATTGTGTACGGTTGCATCATGGGGAAAGCAGAGATTAGTCGTAAAGTTTAATGGGTGGAAAATAGAAATAAAGCCTTTGGGAATAGATCGAATTGTCGATATCGATGGAAATGTAGTAGCAGAAATTACATCCAAATTGTTTGGTCTTGGTATGATGTCGTTTTTGGATTTTCAAAAAAATAATAATGAAATTTTGATTGTCATATTGGCAGTTGCGATTAGAGCATATTCCAAAAGTTTTAATAGGAAGTCAAAGTATGATGGAGACTGAGGTATTTTATCGTTATGGGAGAAGTTTGTTTCCATGGGGGTATTGTATTTATGTTTTTTCGGGCGGGATATCATATGACAGGGTCTGAAGTGTAACAAGAGTTTAAATGGAAACAAGCCGCAAAACCCAACAACTTACAGGGTCTTGCGGCTTGGAGCTGCCTGAAATTAGTTCTGTGACTGATGTTAGGAGACTACGCCGGTGTTGCTGCAGGTCAGTGTTACGTTTACATCAACATAAAAATCTTTTGATAACCTGGCGCTTGTCTTGGCGGTGTTTCCGCTGCAGGTGGTTGACCTGTTGCTATAGGTCCATCCCTGATACATGCTATAACTGGAAGAAGCTTTGGTGCAGGTCGCAGAGGAACCCGTGTAGGAAAAAGTTCCTGTCAGTTTTATGATGGCGATTACTACACCGTCTACATTTTTACAGGTAGCAGTTTTTTCAACGGTTTTCGTGCTGGCACGGACCTGGGGGTTGACTTCGGTAAGTTCATATTCTACGGTATAGCCATCGCCTAAGTCTACAATTTCAGCGTCTTTGCATGGAGCGCAAGGCTCAGCTGCGCTGGCGCTTGTCCCCGAGATGATTGTTATGTTCAGTATTAAAGCGAGTGTGGTTAAGATTGCAATTAATTTCTTCATAAGATTTCCCCTCTCTGTGTTGATAAATCTATCTTATTCCGTGTCCTCATTCAATGTCTTAATAGTTTCTTCTATGTAAATAAGTTTGCCTTTGTCAGATACATAAGCTTCGTAAGACAGGTAAGAAGCTGTGATGCCTGAC
>CANOFO010000041.1 GCA_947565305.1 uncultured Lachnospiraceae bacterium
CGGTGAAAGAGACCTCCGTGCCGAAGAGATAATCTTTCTTCTTAGTGAGCATATTAATTCCAAAGGAGGAGGTATCTATGAGAAAAAAATTAATATCTGTCTTTCTGACCACGGCAATTACGGTAAGTTCTGTCTTATCCGCAGGATTTTCTGTAACAGGCGAAGCAAAAGCGGCGCCGGCAGAAACAGATATTGCGGAAACGGAGGTGCCGGTAACAAACGTATATCTGGGGACATATCACAGTGCGGCGCTTACAGAAAACGGAGTGTTATTTTGCTGGGGGTCGAACACCAGCGGGCAAATAGGGAACGGCAAAACAGAACATTTTGTGGATTTGCCGCAAAAAACGCTGGAGCATGTATCATCCGCTTCATTGGGATTGGCCCATAGCGCGGCAATTACAGAAGACGGCAGCTTATACTGCTGGGGAAGCAACTGGTACCAGCAGATAGGGAACGGTTCTGAGGAGGAAGCACAGACGGAGCCGGTAAAAGTGCTGGATCATGTATCGTCTATTTCATTGGGGGACAATCACAGCGCAGCAGTCACAGAAGACGGCAGCTTATATTGCTGGGGCTATAATAAATATGGGCAAGTAGGGAACGGCACGACGGTAAATCAGCCAACGCCGATGAAGGTGCTGGACAACGTCTCCTCTGTTTTATTGGGATATGAGGGCAGCATGGCCCTTACGGAAACCGGGGATTTATACTGCTGGGGACATAATCATGTCGGACAGGTAGGAAATGGTTCCGAGGCAGAAATACAGACAAAGCCGGTGAAGGTGCTGGACAATGTCTCCTTTGTCGTTGCTTCACCAAACTGCTACCATTGTGCAGCGCTCACGGAAAATGGAGATTTATACTGCTGGGGCTATAATGCATATGGGCAGGTAGGGAATGGCACGACAGCAGATCAGACAACGCCGGTGAAGGTAATGGGAAACGTATTGTCTGTTTCATTAGGACGCGGCCATACTGCGGCTATTACAGAAAACGGCAGCTTATACTGCTGGGGAGATAATCAGCACAGGCAGATTGGGAGCGGCTCTGAAGAAGACACGCAGATAGAACCGGTGGAAGTCATGGGGAATGCAGCCGGTGTTTCCCTGGGAGACGGTTTCAGCGCAGCAGTCGACGAAAATGGGGATTTGTATTGCTGGGGATATAATTATTATGGTCAGGTAGGAAATGACACGACCGAAATTCAGCCCATTCCAGTAAAAGTGTTGGGAAACGTCTCTTCGGTTTCTCTGGGAGATGAACGAAGCACGGCAATTACCAAAACAGGAGCTTTATATATCTGGGGTTCTGATAGTTTGAATATACCAACAAAAATATTAGGGAGCGATCAATGCCCGCATAGAAATACAGAAGTACGCGGCCAGAAAGACGCCTCCTGCAAAGAGGAAGGATACAGCGGAGATACCTATTGCAAAGACTGCGGCGAAGAAATAGCACACGGACAGGTAATCGCAGCGACAGGCAGACACGTATGGGGCGAAGGCACAGAGGTAAAACCCCCAACCTGTGCAGAGAATGGAGAAAAGAAATATATCTGCAGCGTATGCGGTGAAACAAAAATAGAAGAAACTTCCAAAACGTCCCATACATATGAGGAAATCATCATCAAAGCAACGACTGTGGAGAACGGCAGCATTACAGAAAAATGTACGTCCTGCGGCGATATCAAGAGCAGCAAAGTGATTTTTTCCGCAGCATCCATAGATTTGGAAACTTCTTCTTATACCTATGACGGAGAAGAAAAGACCCCAGCCGTCACCGTAAGAAATTCAATCGGGGAGAGCATTGACAGCAGTAATTATACCGTCTCCTACAAAAACAACCGAGAAGTCGGCAAGGCGACTGCTACAGTTAATCTGAAAGGCAATTACGCCGGGACGCTCGAAAAGACTTTCGACATCCTTCCAAAAGAGCCGCCTGCCACAGAATGCACCCACCAGAATACAGAAGTACGCGGTCGGAAAGACGCCTCCTGCAAAGAGGAAGGATACAGCGGAGATACCTATTGCAAAGACTGCGGCGAAGAAATAGCACACGGACAGGTAATCGCAGCGACAGGCAGACACACATGGGATGAAGGCACAGAAATAAAATCTTCAACCTGTACGGAAAACGGAGCGAAAAAGCATATCTGCAGCGTATGCGGTGAAACAAAAACAGAAGAAACCCCCAAAACGCCCCATACATATGAAGAGATAATTGCAAAAGCAACACCCTCTAAGAATGGAAGCATTGTAGAGGCATGTTCGGTCTGCGGCAAAATCGGAAGCACCAAAGTGATTTTCTCAGTAAAAACTCTTATCTTAAACGCTTCTTCCTATATTTATGATGGAAAAGCAAAAACCCCGTCCGTTACCGTAAAGGATTCCGCAGGGAAGACCATTGATAAACGCCATTATACAGTCATTTACCAAAACAATAAGAAAATCGGCGAAGCAACTGTAACCGTTAAGCTGAAAAATAATTATTCAGGAACACTCAAAAAGGCTTTTGAGATTCTTCCGAAGGGGACTTCCATATCGGGGAGAATAAAAGCGAAATCCAGAGGATTTCAGGTAAAATGGAAAAAACAAAAAAGTACTATTACAGGCTTCCAGGTTCAATATTCCACAGACAAAAAATTTAAAAAGAAAGCAACCGTCACAAAAACAGTGAACAAGAAATCTGCTTCCAATCTGACTGTCAAAAAATTAAAACCTAAGAAAACATATTACGTCAGGGTCAGAACTTATCAGACAGTGAACAGAAAAGACTACTATTCTGTATGGTCTAAGAGTAAAAAAGTAACTACCAAAAAGTAAGCCTGTGAGTATTGCTTTCTTGTTCTCTTTCCGCATCTTATCATTTCCGCGCTTATTGACCCGCCCACGGAAAAATGATAAGATTCCGCCTTTGACAGTTAATAAAAGCAAAAATCGCTGCAGCCCTTGTATTTACTGGGCTGCAGCGATTTTTGCCGTTGTCACGAACTATAGTAATTTATTCTTTCCATGACAGCCTTGCCCTGGCAGAACGCCTTGCGAATTACAAGGCCTCACGCCATCCTGATTGCATCTTTGAATAGTGTTGGCTCTGAATAGACATCATTTTTTATATTTTCAGTTTTATATATTGACAGCAGGAGAAGCTCTTCCGTCCATAAGAGGACTTGCAAAATCTCTGCATATCAGCGTTTTGACTGTGCAAAAGGCTTATGATGTGCTTCAAACGGACGGTTTTATTGAAACAACAGCAGGAAAAGGCTGTTTCGTATCTGCTCAAAATCAGGACTTTTATTTGGAAGAACAGCAAAAAAAGATAGAAAATCATTTTACAGAAGCTATTGAAATAGCGAAAGCCAGCGGTATAAAGCTGGATAAACTGCAATTTCTATTAGCATTGTTATATGAGGAGGAATGATAGCATGGAAAAAACTGCATTAGAGTTAAGTAATGTGTCAAAGCAATATAAAGATTTTACTTTAGACAACATTTCCTTTAAAGTCCCACAAGGGAGTATCGTTGGTCTGATTGGCGAAAATGGAGCTGGAAAAAGCACGACAATCAACGCTGTTTTAGGGCTTATCAGCAAAGACAGGGGAACTGTCACTATGTTAGGAAAAACAGATATTGACGCTGTATGCAAAGAAAATATAGGCGTGGTGTTCGACGGAAATAACTATCCTAATATGCTCACAACAAGGCAACTTGGAAAAGTTTTTGAAAATATATACAGTTCGTGGAACAAGAAAAAATACGAAGAACTATTAAAAAAATTCAATCTTCCATTAGATAAGAAAATCAAAAAATTTTCTAAAGGCATGAAAATGAAATACGCAATCTCGGTTGCCTTTTCTCATAATTCAAAGTTGCTGATTACATTGTATTTATCCATCATGGGAAAATCGTATTTTCAAAGCCTAAAGATGAATTGTTGGAAAACTACGGTATTATAAAATGCGGTGTAGGCCTGTTTGATGAAATAGACAAAGCGAAAATCATTGCTTACAGAAAGCAGGATTATGAGTGGCAGATATTAGTAGACGATAGGAAATTGGCGCAAAAAAAATATCCAAAGGCTTTAATTGTTCCTGCAAGTATTGACGAAATTATGCTTATGTATGTAAAGGGGGAAGCAAAATGAAAGGATTATTATTAAAAGACTTTTATATTATACGTTCTGGGCTATTGATTTTGTTGCTTACTTTTGCTTTTGTCGGAGCAGGCATGTCGTTTGTGATTTCTCCATGGGTTCTGATTGTTATTTTTACCGTCACCCTTAGTTTTCAATCAGCGGTTACTGTTCAAACGGACAAATCATCTCAATGGGATAAGTTTTCTGTTACACTTCCTGTATCAAGAATGCAAACAATAGCAAGTAAATATGTCATGTATTTACTGCTTTCTCTTGTAGGATTGGGGATAGGAGCTATAATCAGTATTGTATGTGCATGGTTTCAAAAAGGTTTTGATGTGGAATCTTTGCTTATTTATTCCAGTTTGGCAATTATTGTTTCCTTACTTCCGGGAAGTATCAGCATACCTTGCTCATTTTGGCTGGATGAAGAAAAAAGTATGATAGGAACGATATTAGCTTATATGGTTACATCAGGCATTATCGTAGCTGTTGCTTTGATATTCAATAAATATATGAACCTTCAGGAAAATATTGGTATGGTAATTGGCATACTTGCCGCAATCAGCGTAATTCTATACATCATATCATGGTTGATATGCTCATCTAAGATTTGTGGAAAAGATATGTAACACAAAATCAGGAGTGATTGAAGATGTAGAACTATGAAATTCCATTTATGAAAACCCACGGACACCTGCCCATGGGTTTTCATAAATTCTTATCTCATTGCTCTATAAATATCCTGCCAACAACTTATCTATCTCTACCACCTCACCTGTCTTGACGGATTGCTCTGCCGCAATTCCCACAACAACAGACCAGAAGCCATCTTCTACCGTTGCCGAATCTGTTTTCCTGCCATCCAGATTGTCAATAAAAATCTTGTGCTCAAAGTAGGTTCCTCCCATATGACCGCTTCGCTGAATCGTAGCTGGATAACAAGGGGACGAGATGACACTTGGCCTGTGGTCTGCACAATGCATCTCAAAATGCGTATTCTTACGTTCCTCTGGTAGAAAGTCCTCATTTTCATAAGCACGGATACGTCCCTTATCGCCGCAAATCGTAATTTCCTCATAAAACATCGGCGAAAACATATTCAAATGAAAACTGCACTTAATGCCATTTTCATATACCACGGTAACATAAGCGTTATCGAGAATATCTGATTTTTTCCCTTCCCGCTCAAACTGTGTAAAATTCACATCCTGTCCGCCAACAGCGTACACAGTTTTGGGTTTTGACTGCGCAAACAAATTAAATAAGTCAAAGTAATGGCAGCATTTTTCCACCAGCGTGCCTCCAGAATATTCGGAAAATTTATTCCACTGTTCCACTTTGTCTAAAAACGGAAGCCGGTTTTCTACGATAGAAATATTTCTGACCTGACCCAGCGACCGATTCTCTAAAACTTCCCTTCTGGCTTCTGTATAAATCGCCTTATAACGATACTGAAGCCCCACCTGGAACACAGCCGGATAATCCTTGGCTATTTTTCTAAGTTCAACCGCATCCTCCAGCTTCGTAACCATTGGCTTCTCAAGGAAAATCGGCTTACCGGACTTGACAGCCTCCCTTACCACTTCCATGTGGGAAAAATTAGGGGTACAGATAAACAACGCATCGGCATCCGGGTCATTACAGGCTTCTGAGAGACTCTCATACACCTTTAACGGCTGCTCTGGACAGAGCGAATGAAACACCTTTTGCGCATATTGCAGGCTATGCTGGCACTGGTCATAAATTCCATGTACAGTGCCATGTCCTTCCAGCTTGGTCACCCGTATATGTTCCTGCCCAATCACTCCCATGCCAATAATATTAAATTTATATTTGGGAATGGGATTCTCATAAAGATACAAATCTTCTTCCCTTAGATACTCCGTATTCATAAACGGTTTAAATAATACATGATTTACTTCCTTCTTTTCTGATTCCATCATCTCATCATCCTTTTTTAATATTTACAGACCTCCATCTCCAGCATTCCGCCAAGTATTTCCAGAGCCTGCGCACAATCACCATAAATCACGCAAAAATGCGGTTCAAATCCCTCCTGCACACTGTCATTGACCACCTGCATGGCATGTGACTTCACTTTCACGACTACCGATGTGCCGTAAAACTGCTGGGGCTTGTCCAAAGCCTCTCCTTCTAAAATGAAGAAGCGGAATTTGCCATCTGGTTTTCGTCCAATACGGAAAACCGTCACATGCCTGCACGCGCGGCAGCCAAATTCCAGCGTCGGGCCAATCTTCCTGTTGCAGTGGACACCTGCCACTGCTTTCGTATCCTCCCTGGCCAGGGAACATGCCGCTGTTCCGCAATGCCAATAGGTGATTGTATTTTCTTGCTCATCAACGGATACTGGGTCTCCAAAAAAGACAGGCTCCCCGGATAGCTGCTGACCGATATACATGGACAATGCACCATACGTGTCCGCTTCACAGGCTGCCGCCACCCCTAAATCATTCAACAAGCCAAGCACTGCACAGACCGGCGTACCATAAGACACAAAGAAATCCGGCCAGCAGCGGCTTGAAAGCGCTGCGATTCCATGCTCCTGTACGTATTCCAGGTAAGCCCTGTACAGACGTGCAAAATCCAGCCTGTTGTTCTCAGGAATCCTATCCAGACCACAGATTTTACTTTCCGCCGCTTTCATATATTCTTCTACATCGCTGTCAGAAAAAGTCCGGGCTTTTTGCTCCAGTTCGCGCACTTCCACAGTTTCCAGCGCAACATGGAAATTTTTCAGCAATTCCGTGTCCAACGCCCTGCCAAAGCCAAATCCTTCCGGCGTATGCCCCACGGTTGCAAGCTTGATTCCCCGCATCTGCCAAAGAACCTTTGCTGCACCTATTGCCGAAGCAAGCGTACCGCATACCTGTTCTTCATCCGGCGAACCAAAGATGTATGTAAAATACCGTACGCCCATATGTTTGAGCATATTTGCCGCAGAGTATGCGCCCGTCAGGGAATTCAGCCGCAGCCTGGTGCCATCTATGACCGGCTCCGGCAGCGTCCACAACACAATCGGACAGGAAAACCTATTTGCAACTTCACCGGCATACGCTGCATTTGCAAAAGTCACATTCTGCAGTATCATAAAATCCGGGTTTATCTCGTCCAGAAATGCCCTCAATTTGTCCATGGTCAACAGCATTTCATCCGGCGCTTTCACGTAATCAGTAATACCTTCCAGTAATCGCTTCGTTTTTAAAAATTCATTGCCGGCGCTTTCCAAATCAAACGTAGGGACGCCTATCGGGAGATAGGCAACCTCAAATTCTGCCATTTCCTATTCCCCCACAATCTCATAAGTAACAGAAAAATCTTTATTTCCATATCCCTGTTTTAACGCTTTATCATAAATATTTGCCACATTTTCTTCACCAGGCATCGAAAATCCGCTTTCCTTCGCCAAATTCATACAGATACCCACATCCTTCGCCATATTTTCTACCGAAAATGCCGTCTCATAATCCTTCTTTTCAATCACATCTTTCTTGGAATCAAGATAGAAATTCTGCCCTCCGCCATAAGAAACTGCTTTTGCAAATTCCTGGATATCAATCCCATTCATTTTGGCCAGATGCAGCGTTTCATTCACTCCATTCTGAATCTGTGAGACGAGCGCATTATGGCAGATTTTCATCACCAGGCCTTTTCCATTGCCGCCCATGTGAATGATATTTTCTCCCATATAGGAAAGAATCGGTTTTACCTGCTCGTAAACTTCTTGCTCTCCGCCTACATAAATGCCCAGCTTTCCGGCTACCGCTGCCGGTTTGGATTTCACAACCGGCGCATCTGCAAATTGCGCGCCAGTTTCTTTTACCTGCCCTGCAACCTCAATGGAAACTGCCGGGTCGATGGTGCTCATATCGATGCAGACTTTTGTCTTATCCAGTACGGATATTATCTGATGATATACTGCTCTCACATGTTCCGATTTGGGAACCATGGATATAATCAAATCACTTTTCTCTGCCAGTTCCACGGCAGATTTACAACCTTCTGCACCTTTTTGTACCAACTGCTGTACTTTCTCTTCCACCACATCATATACATAAACCATATCGTCATGTTTCCTAATGATATTCTCACACATGGGTTCTCCCATAATGCCAAGACCAATAAATCCAATTTTCATCTTTGTTCATTACCTCCAAAAATTTTCCGCGAAATCATTCTGCTTATTACTTCCAAAAATTTTTCTGTCGAATCATTCTGCTTATCACTTCCAAAAATTTTTCTGTCAAATCATTCTGCTGCCGTGTGGTCCCACGCTTCACAGAAGGTATCAATGCCCTGCCTTGTATACGCATGTTTCATGGTATCCTGATACACATCCAGCCCGCATGTTACGATATCCGCACCAGCTACTGCACAATCCACGATCTGCTTGGGAGTACGGATAGCCGCACAGATAATCTGTGTCTTTCCGTAAAAACCATAATTCTTATATATATCGACGATATTTTTTATATAACTCCTGCAGTCCTCGCCGTTCGCCTCTTTCCAGCCGATAAACGGCGACACAAACAAGGACCCATTTTTTGCAGGCAGAATTGCCTGTGCCGCGGAAAAAATAAGCGTCACATTGGTACGGATTTTTTCTCTTTCTAATTTGCGGGCTGCTGCAATTCCTGCCTCCGTAGCCGGAACCTTGATGACAAAGTTCGGTGAAATTGCCGAGATTTTGCGGGCCGCTTCTACCATCTCCTCCGTTTGTTCCAAATGCGGATTAATTTCTACGGATACCGGGAATTTCTCGTACCCTTCCAGCCCTTCTTTTACAATCCAGTCCGCAATTTCCGCCACTGCAGCCAAAAACGGCTTTCCGCTAAGCATGATATGTCTGGGATTTGTCGTCACTCCGTCAATTCCAAATGTCTCGTAAGCATAAGTGATTTCATTCAGCTTCGCGCTGTCTAAAAAGTATTTCATAATTTCTGCTCCTCTTCTTCTCTATCCTTTGACTGCCCCGGAAGTCAGTCCTGATACAATCTTTTTTTGGAAAATCAGTACCACTATCACAATCGGTATGGTCGCCACCACCGATGCCGCCGACATGTCTCCCCAGGGTACCGTATACTGGCCCGGAAACAGGGAAATGGCAATCGGAACGGTGCGCATGGCATCTTTCGTTACCAGAATCAGCGCAAACATAAATTCATTCCAAGCTGTTATAAAGGCAATGATGGCAGTGGTAAAAATCCCCGGTGCCGATAACGGCAGCACGGTACGAAAGATAGCCTGTATTTTACTGCAGCCATCTATCATTGCCGATTCCTCAAGTTCATAGGGGAGTGTGTCAATAAACGCAATCAATGTCCAGATAGACATCGGCAAGGTAATAATCACGCTCGGGATAATCAGCCCGGCGTATGTATTTACCAAATGCATATTTTTAAATATGATAAACATTGGTGTGACAATGGCAATTATCGGAAACATATTTGCCACAAGTATAAAATTCTTTACAGCTTTCTTAAACTTAAAATTTATCCTTGAAAAAGCATACGCCGCTGGAAAGGCAATGACAATCGTCACAATCATCGTGCCAACCGCTACGATAACGCTGTTTACCACATATGTCATCAGGTGATGTTCCACGAACACGCTCTCATAAAAGGCTCCCGAAAATCTGGAGGGCCACAGTTCTGTGGGTATTAAGCTGATGTCAGCCGGGTCTTTTACCGAAGTTATAATCAGCCAATAAAAGGGGAAAACAATAACGACAAGAAATATGGCTATCCCTATAATACCCAGAATCTTTGCAATTCTATTCTTCTTCTGCATCCTATTTTCCCCTTTCTAATCATCCGTCTTCAAAACCTTAATATAAACAAAGCTGCAAATCAAAATCAGTATCGTAATAATTGTTGATAATGCAGAGCCAAGCCCAAAATTCATATCTCCAAACAGATATTTGTATGCCTGGAACAGCAGGGTCGCTGTTGAGTTCGCCGGCCCTCCGCCCGTGATGCCAAAAATAATATCAAAGATACGGATTGCCCCCATTGTACGGAACAGCAATACAATCAAAAGGATTCCCTTCAGGTTCGGCAGCGTAATACGGAAAAAAGTTGCCACTTTCCCAGCCCCATCAATCTGCGCCGCTTCATAGACATCTTTGGGAATTGTCTGAAGCCCGGCAAAAATCATCAGGGAAATATAGGGAAACTGTTTCCAGGCATCTGCCAGTACCACTGCCAGCATAGCAGTAGAACCATTGGTCAGCCAGGAAACCGGGGCGTCAATCAGGTGCACGGTCTGAAGCAGCTGGTTGACAACCCCCAGCTGGTCATTAAACATAAACGAAAACATATACGCTATAATAATTCCCGGAATCGCCCATGGTATCAAGACCGCCGTACGGATTACCCCTACAAATTTCTTGGCGCTGTTCATTAACATAGCACCGATAAACCCGATAACCAGCTCAATCACCATAGACAAAACAGCGAACACGACCGTATTGAGCAATACCTCCCAAAAAAGTTCACTGGACAACAGCGTCACATAATTATCCAACCCCACAAAATGCGTATCCAGGGGGTCTGTCAGGACTTTATACTGAAAACTGTATGATACGGTAATGATAATCGGCACTATCCCAATAACAACTAAAAGCAATAATGCTGGCAGTATCATTGAATATCCTACCACATTGTCCCTCGTAGTTTTTCTTAAACTTTTAAATTTTTTCATGTCCCCTTATCCTATTTCTGCTCTGCCAGAGCTGCGTTCAGCTCCTGATCCATCTGCTCCAATGCCTCATCATCCGTCATCTCTCCCAGCAAAGCCTTATGGAAATATACCTGGAAAATAGAGGAGATTGCTGAATAATCGCGTACCTGCGGTCTCGGTTTCGCATTTTCTGCTGCCTCTTTGACGTCTGCAAGATAAGGCTTGTCCGCAAGAACTTCCTCATCTTCATACACTGCGGCATTGGTCGGGAATGTACCTCTTTTCATGACAGATATCTTCTGCGCCTCATAGCTTGACATAAATTCAGCAAACGCTACAGAAGCTTCCGGCGCATCTGTATTTACATTGATTGCAAAATTCCATCCGCCCAGAGTTCCAGAAGATTCTTCTCCATTTGTTCCTACTGGAAGGGGCGCTACCCCTACATTGCCAGCCACCTTGGATGTCTCTGCATTTGACAGCTCATATGCATAAGTCCAATTACGCATAAACAGCGCGTCTCCCTCCTGGAAAATTGACAAGGTGTCATCCGGTTTGTGGGATAAAACTCCTTCTGGAGAAATCCCATCTGCAATCAGGGTTCTCACAAACTCCAAGGCTTCTTTGGTGTTATCATTGTTCATGGCAAATGTACCGTCTTTCAAATCTGTACCGCCATTCTGTTTGATAAACTCTAGCATATTGCAGGAAGTTGGCTCTCCCTGATACATCTGGAACACATAACCATATTTCGTGCCTCCCTGCCCTACATACATTTTGCTCATCTCCACCAGTTCATCCCAGGTTGCCGGCGGCGTATCCACCACATCCTTCCGATAATACAAAAGACCTACGTCCGTATAATTCGGATATGCATATGCCTTGTCATTGTAGTAACAGGTAGATAACGGACCAGCCACATACTCATCTGCAACTGCTTCCAGATTCTCTGTCACATCCATCAGCCAGCCCGCCGCTCCAAACTGTGAAACCCAGATAATATCGCATTCAAATACATCCGGCTCCGTATCTCCGGCTGCAAGCGATACCATCAGGCTCTTTTTTACGTCATCGCTGTTGCCTGGCAGTACCTGGTGGTCTACTGTTATATTGGGATATAACTTATTGAATTCCTCTATCATCTCATCCAGCGTACCGGTCTGGTCATTCTGGCTGACAAAAGTCACCTCTCCAGACAGCTCGGAAGGATTTTCCTCCGACACATCTTCCCGGGAACTATTTGCCGTTTTCACGTCTGCTGCATCAGACCCTTCCGAACTGCCGCCTGAACTACCACATCCCGCCAGCAGCGTCAAAGACAGCGCACCACACAAAACCATTGATAATATTTTCTTTAACTTCATTTTCTTTATCTCTCCCATTCTTTAGATAATTTATAAACACAAGTGGAATTCCATTTATAAACATACCACGACATTTTTTGATTTTATTTCTAATTTAGAATTATAATTTATATTTTTCTATATTTTTAATATATTAATTCTGAATTGGAATTAATATATTAATAGTTCTGTTTCCCTAATTGACCTCTCTTACCTTATACATAACTTTTCTTTCCTCAGTTGTCATTATTTTTTACATTTTCCATTGACTTTAAGTCAATGACTGTGATATACTCAAAACAAAGGAGGCGGTACAATGACAAACAGGCAGCTTGCCGCAGCAGAAACAAGACGAAAGCTCGTGGAAGCAGCAAAAAACATTATCTGTGATAAAGGGCTTACCAATACGCAGATAGAAGAAATTACAGAAGCCTGTGGCGTTTCAAAAGGCACATTTTATACCTATTTCAAACGAAAAGAAGACATTGTCTTTGAATTAAGCGAAGGAATGTTTGACGAAATTCTTGCCAATGCCAAAGAATGTGAGGGTACAATTATCGATAAGCTCGAAAATTATATGATATATTTTTCGGGATATATTGAAAAAAGCAGCGTAAAGCTGGCGCAGGAATGGATTAAAAACGTTGTCAATCCCGATATTTCGGACGTTGGCATAAACAAAATGAACAAAGACCTTTCCGCCCTGGAAGAACTTTTGCAGTCAGGCATCGAAACCGGATTATTGAAATCCAGCACTCCCTGCAGACAGCTTGCATATACCATTAACGATTTACTATATGGACAGATGCTATGCTGGGCAATGAGCGGCGGGGCGTATAGCTTTGAGGAACGCACAAAAGAGTTCTGTAAAACTTATTTAGATACCTTTTTGAAACAGTATTTATTGTGAAAGGATGTGCAATTAATGGCAAAGATTCAAACATTAAAACTGAACGATGGTGTGGATGTCCCTGTTTACGGATTTGGCACATTCCAAATTCCTGCGGACGGCAGCACTTATAAAGCTGTCAGGGAGGCCCTTAATCTTGGTATACGGCATATCGACACTGCCGTTGCTTATTTCAATGAACAGGAAGTGGGGAAAGCTATTCGCGAAAGCGGCATCCCAAGAAATGAAATTTTTCTGACGAGCAAACTCTGGCTTCAGGATTACGGCTATGAAGCAGCAAAAAAAGGGATTGACACTTCTCTCCGTAAGCTGGGGCTTGATTATATGGATTTATATCTTATCCATCAGCCTTATGGAGATGTCCCAGGTGCATGGAAAGCCATGGAAGAAGCCAAGGCAGCGGGAAAAATCCGTTCCATCGGCGTCAGCAATATGACGCCTACTATTTGGAACAATTTTATCCCACAATTTGACACTATGCCTTCTGTGAACCAGGTAGAGTTTAATCCTTATTATCAGCAAAAGGAAATCAGAAAAATTATGGCTGCAGCAGAAGTACAGCTTGAAGGATGGGGACCTCTTGGCCAGGGAAACAAAGCGATGCTTGCCGACCCTGTCATTGTCAAAATTGCGGAAAATCACGCAAAGGACAGCGGTCAGGTCATTTTAAGATTTGAACTGCAGGAAGGTGCAATCATTTTCCCGAAATCTGTGAATCCAGAACGCATCAAGAGCAATATGGAAATATTTGACTTTGCCTTAACCGATGCGGAAATGGAGGAAATCCGTGCCCTTGATACCGGAAAAGGCTGTCATAATCCTGATGCCCCCGGTGTTGCAGAAGCTCTTATAGGCGCTTTTGACGTCCATGCCAATGATTAATAATTAAGGAGGAATTCGACTATGGAATACAGAGAATTTTACAACGGTGTAAAAATCCCCATGTTGGGATTCGGTGTTTTTCAGATTCCTGAATACGAAAAAGCAAAGCAGGCGGTTCTTTCTGCCCTTAAAGTCGGCTACAGGCTGATAGATACGGCACAGGCTTATGGGAATGAAAAAGCCGTTGGCGAGGCAATTCGGGAGAGCGGCATCCCAAGGGAAGAAATCTTTATCACTACAAAACTGTGGATTCAGGATTTTTCCTTTGATGGGGCAATCAAAGCTACGGAATTGTCAATGGAACGGCTTGGTGTGGATTATATTGACTTAATGCTGCTTCATCAACCCATGGGTGATTATATCAACGCCTGGAAAGGATTGGAAAAACTATATCAAGAGGGCAAACTGAAAGCAATCGGCATGGCAAACTGCTATCCGCACGTTCTTGCTGACCTCTGTGAGACCTTTGAGATAAAACCTATGATAAACCAAGTAGAAATGCATCCGTTCTTTCAACAGCAAACCAATTTAGCAGTGATGGCAGAATACAACGTCATCCCTGAAGCATGGGCTCCATTTAACGAAGGTAAGAGAGATTTTTTCACCAATCCAACCTTAACGGAAATCGGTAAAAAATATGGGAAAACAGCAGCACAGACTGCCTTGCGCTGGAACATACAGCGTGGTGTGGTTGTAATCCCCAAAACAATTCATGCAGAAAGAATGAAGCAAAACTTTGATGTATTCGACTTTACGCTTTCTCAGGAAGATATGGAGAAAATCAAAGCCATGGATATTGGACATAGCGAGATTGTCAATCACTTTGACCCATCATGGATTAAAATGCTTCACACTTTTTCATTTTAATCTTGAATGATGCCAGATAAGGAATGAATCCCCGAACCGTGTTGCAGCACAGTTCGGGGATTCTTCTTTTAAGTCAAATTTAGGACTTAATAGTCATATTCCGAGTTGGCTGTCAGCAGCAATGCCAGTTTTGCCCCCACTTTCATGCCGAGTGAAAACTGTATTTCTTCCTTCCTGTCAACATAATTTATGATAGCCGGATAGATTTTATCTATTGTCTTCTCATCCAGAAATCTCTCAAGTTCATTCTGTACTGCTTCATCTGCGGCATATGACCTCTGCGTCAGGCTACCATTAGCGCTCTTTGACAGTGTGCTGCCCTCCCTAACGTAATAGCCTATAGCTTGCAGATTGGTACGTTCCAGAACTTTCTCAAATAATTTGTCCCCCGAAAAACGCTCTCCCTCATCAATAAACATATCTTCCGTTTTGCGTTGTGCAGCTTTCAGCATACCGACTGCATCCTCAGCCAATATGCCGCCCTCTTTTTCTAAAAGCCCTAAAACTTTAGAAATATCTTGAAACAGGCTTTGATACATATCTTTATATCTGTCTTGATTCTTCATTCTTCTCCTCCTCGTGGCTTATATCTATAAGCAATTATATCCCATTATCCTGTTAAAATCAAGATATTAGCTTATATATATAAGCAAACTTAAAAATATGACATCAGGAGGAGAAGGCATGAAGCTATTGACTACGAAAACTTTCGGACAAAACCTACAGCGCATTCGCACTTCCTGCGGGCTCAGCCAGGAACAGACAGTCGCCAGGCTGCAGGTCTTAGGTTCCCCTTTGAGCCGCAGCACTTATTCCCTAATTGAATTAGGGAGGGCAAACATATTCATGAGTGATTTAGTGGGATTGAAACGGATTTTCCAGGTTGACTATTCCGATTTTTTCAAAGACATTCCTACCAATCGGTAAATTTTTTCCTTAAATGCTTATACATATAAGCATTTCTATAGACAGTTGTTGCTAGAATGGATTTGTTGCTTATATATATAAGCGGATTGGAGACATTATTATGAAAGTTCTTACCAACAATACATTTGGTCAGAACCTGCAGCGCATTCGCACTTCCTGCGGGCTCAGCCAGGAACAGACTGTCGCCAGGCTGCAGGTCTTAGGCTCTCCTTTGAGCCGCAGCACTTATTCCCTGATTGAACTTGGCCGGGGAAATATATATGTGAGCGATTTAGTAGGGCTGAAACAGATTTTCCAGGTTGACTATTCTGAATTTTTCAAAGACATTCCCGCTGAACGCTGAATAACGCCGATTACTTCCCACCTGACACCCCTTCCAATAACACAAATTTCTGCATCAGACGTTCCGCCATAATGGAAATCTTACCTCCACCCGAAAACACCCCTCCTGCAGAAACGCCTCAATGCTCCCTCCCATCTGCTCCGTGAACTCCTTGGCAATGGCAAGCCCCAGCCCGGTAGTCCTGCGGCTTCTGGATAAGTCTGTCGTATAGAAGCGTTCAAAAATCTGCTGCAAATCTTTTTCCTCAATCTGTTCTGTCTCATTGGCAATAGCGATAACCGCATAACCTTCATCGGAGGTGAGGGTAAAACGGTAATCTCCCTTTCCATGCACCAAGGCATTTTTGATAAGGTTTTCCAATATTCTGGAAAATGCATGATTGTCCGCCTGGATAAACATAGCCTCCCTGCAAACCTCAACCTGCGGCTCTATTCCTCTTACAGAAAAATCTTCATAAAACATGGAGATAATCTCCGCAAAAGAATTACCCACATTAATCCGCTGCAGATCTAGCTGAAACTCTCCCGCCTCAAGCCTGGCGTACTCAAAAAGCTGATTTAAAATATCTCCCAGTTCTTCCAGCCTGCGCTCCACAATCCTTAAATATTCCGCTTTCTTCTCCTGAGGTACATCTGCTCTTTTTTGCATCTGGACATAACCTTTTACAGACGTCAGCGGTGTGCGGATATCATGGGAAATGCTGGTGATGCTCTCCCGATAACTACGATTCGCTTTGCTCAGGCGGCGTTGATTCTGCCTGTATTTTTCAATTACACGATTCAGGGCATTGATAAGTTCCTCTGTTTTTCCCACAGGATAAGCAGAGGTCAGCAAAAAATTGCTTTCCTCCGCTTCCAGAAATGATAACTGCTCTTTGATATGATTGATTTGTTTTCGGTAGCAAATCAGGCGCAGCAGCAATATTGCTGCCAGCAATGCCAGAAAAACTGCCAGAAAAATGAACACAATTTCCATACGTACCACCTTATTTCACATCCGCCTTACAAAAATGCAGTATGCCCAGCACTGTGGCAATCAGAAACCACACGATTGATACCAACACGCCCCGCACCATAAATTCCGCTGGAAAATCAGCAACTGGACAGGATGACACCAAATCCAAAATCCAATATTCAGATGGCTTCACTTCCATTCCATGGAACACCAGGTCAAGCCCTGCCGTAAGCGTTGTAGAAAACAGCAGCACACCGATACTAACAGATATTCCCGCTGCCAGATTCCGGGTAAGTTCCCCCGCCAGCATATAGATTATGGCAATCACAGCTCCAAACATTAACTGAAGCCCCACATAGACGACAACATCCTCCCAGACTGTGGCGGAAAACAGTTCCCAACCCATAAACGGAATCCCCATACATATTGTTACTGCTGCCACAACTGTCTCAAATACCAGCATGAGCACAATGACGGGAATCATTTTGGCAAAGAAGATGGTCGACCTTGAATACCCCTTGCCCACCAGATTTTTAATTGTGCCAGTGGAAAATTCCCTTATTACAAAAATGCTAACCAGCACTGCCGCAATGATTCCCACAAAATGACCTCCGAACATCTGCAGCAGTACGCCGATTACTCCAATCTCCTGCATCATGGATTGCGATGCGCCATCCGTTCCCATACCCCCGCCAACCTGGGATACCTTGACCCCGGCAGTGCCATTGGCAACTTCTCCCTGATTAATTTTGTCAATCATCGCCAGAGAGCCATAAAGCAACAACACAAGCGCTGCCGCCACCAATATGCCAATATAAATAGCCTTGCTTTTCCTTAATTTATAGAATTCTGCACTGAGTAGATTAAGCATTTGACGCACCTCCTAACAAATCCATAAAATAGCCTTCCAAATCCTGACCTGCAAGATAACTTTCTTTCAGATGAATGCCGCCCTCTACCAATGCCCGATTCATTATCCAGGAATTGTCAAGTCCATCAAACACCCGGATAACACCTTCTTTTGGCACATCATATTCCGTGATATGGCATTTTTCTTCCAGAATTGCGGAAGCACGCTGTGCATCATCCACGACCAATTTCACACATCTTCTGCACCTGCTTTTCAACTCCTCTGCTGCAAATTCCTCAATCAATACACCTTCCTTGATAATTCCATAGCTGGTTGCTATCTTGGACAATTCCCCTAGAATATGGCTGGAAATCAGAATTGTAATCTGCTTTTCCTTGTTGAGTTTCGATAAGAGGTCACGCACTTCCTTAATTCCTTCTGGGTCCAATCCATTGATAGGCTCATCCAATATCAGAAAATCAGGACTGCGAAACAGCGCAATGGCAATCCCCAAACGTTGTTTCATGCCCAAGGAGAAATTCTTGACCTTCTTCTTACCCGCCTGTGAAAGCCCAACAAATTCCAACATTTCATCTACTGTCTGCTTTCCGGCAATGCCGAGACTTCTCCGCACAACCTCCAGATTATCCCGCGCCGTCATCGTCCCATAAAGCCCTGGCTGCTCAATCAATGTCCCTATACGCTGCCGCTGCATTTCCAGGTCTCCCGAGCCGAACAGCTTCATACTTCCCGCTGCTGGGGCTGCAAGTCCTGCCACAATTCTCATAAATGTTGTTTTCCCTGCACCATTTTTGCCAATAAAGCCGTATATATCTCCCTTTTTCACATGCATACTTACATGGTCCACCACGGCATGTTTCCCATATATTTTAGTAATTCCATCCGTATTCAATGCATAATCCATACTGTTCCTCCTGTATCCGAGTTACTGAACCACTTTTCTACATTCTGCACCATAAATATGTAAATCCGTGCAAACAATAACTGCCCTGATATTTTCTTTTACAGGAAACAGTATAGCAAGCGTTCTTTTAGAAACATTAGGCAAAATATAAAGAAAGTATAAAGTTATCCCATTTTAAACCCAATGCCCCAAACTGTCTGAATATAAGTTTCCTCTGGACAGGCCTTAGCAAGCTTCTGTCGGATGTTGCTGATATGTACATTGACTGCATTTTCCTCCCCCAGAAATTCTTCTTTCCACACGGACTCATAGATATTGCTCTTGGTAAACACTTTCCCTGGATGGCGCATCAAAAGTTCTAAAATCAAGTATTCCCTCTTCGTCAGGGATATTTCCTGCCCCGCTGCCTGCACCTGAAGGTTTTCCGGGTAAATCCTTAAACTTTTGTATGCCAAAACCTCCTCTGCACCAGCAGAATTTATGGCTTCCCCATTCCCAGTGCTGCGCCGCAGCACTGCCTCCAGCCTTGCCAATAATTCCTCCATATCAAAAGGCTTGACCACATAATCATCTGCCCCGGCACGAAGCAATGACACTCTGGTCTGCACGTCATCCCGCGCTGAGGACACAATAACACTGACATGGGGATGTTCCTCCTTAATGCTGCGCAGAACATCCTCTCCTTTCATCCCCGGCAGCATCAAATCCAGAATCACTGCCTCCGGCACACGCTTCTCCATACAAAGCAGCGCCTCTGTCCCGGAAAATGCCTGCATGGTCTCATACCCTTGACTTGTGAGAAGCTCTTTCAACATCTGGCTGATATCATTATCGTCCTCCACAATCAACACTAATGTCGCCATAATCTGCTCCTTTTCTCCCTTAAAAAAGACTCATTCATGCTTTCATGTAATAAATTCTCTCCTGATACAATTGTAAAATAGCCAAAAGCAGAAATCCTGCCCCCGGCTATTCTTATCTGTTTCATGTCTCATTTTCCTAATTACAGGCGAGACCTGTCTCTAATTTTTGTTTTCAAAAAAATCATCTACGGTTTTCGTTATAAAATCATCTGGCATGGTTTTTAATAAATAACCTTGCGGTTTTAAAGCCTTGACATTCTTAACGCTTTCCTTGTCTCCCCTGCCAGTCAGGAACATCACCGGAATATCGGCAATATCTTTATCGGAGCGAATCATCTCCAGCGCCTGTTTTCCGTCACAGATTGGCATCTCATAATCCAATAGGACAAGGTCTGGACGGTTGACCGCTATAATCTTAATTGCCGAGATGCTGGAATCAGACTCCAGCACATCATACTTGTCTTCCAATAACTGCCGCATTCTGGCAAGTATAAACTCAGAATCATCTACCACAAGAATCTTATGCTTACGCTTTTCCTGCTCCTCATTTTCTTTCACCAGATAATCCATGACCACATTCATGGCATTCTGGTGATTGATTCCCGAGGCAATCCTGCCACTGAAAGATTCCGATGATACCGCACTGAATGCAAAATATCCTTCTCCCGTACTGAACAGCAGGCTGCAGGAAGGCTGCTCACGCTCAAAGGCTTTCAATAGCTGCTCATGGGTCAAAAGGCTTTCATCCTCTAACGTCATCAAATCGAATACCGGAATGCGTTCCCTAATCTGCTCTAAAAACTGCCGGGACAGGTAACGAGTGACATTCAGCACCATGTCGTCTACTTTCGGATACTCCGAATTCAGTATGTTACTGATGACTTTCAGCAGAAGCCGATCTTCAAAAACAAGCGTAACCTGCCAACGTTCCTTATTTTCCCCACTGTATACCATGCGGCAGCAGAATACATTGCCGAAATCCTCCCCAGCATACTGTCCGCTTATCATTTTTGCTTTCAGCTGAAACATCTCCTGTACAAGCTGGATAATCGTTGTCTCCAATGCCTCTTTCTCTTTCCCCTGCGGGATATCTCCCCACTTACTGCCTTTCTTCCCTACAATTGCCTGATCCTCGGTCACCGTATGGGAAATCACCCATCCAATACAAACGCCCAGAAAATGCCGGATAGAATCTGCAGAATAGTTGGAGTTCTCCAGCTCCTCTTCTAATGCCGGCAGCGTTTTAAACCGAAAATCATCATGTAGATGCTTGTGTATTTCATAATCACTGCAAGCAATAGACCGCATATATTCTTCTTCATGTTCAAAATGCTTCTCAGTATGGTTTTTCAGATACTTAATGCCTTCTCGGCAGACATATTCGCTCTTCTCCTCGCGTTCACTGAGGCTCATCAGTTTATTCATGGTTGAAAAAAGTATCTGATGTTCCTTATCAATAAATTCCACACCGATTTTATAGCTTTCATCCCATACGATATGGCTCATGTTAAATCTCCTCCATTTTTAATAATATGTCATATTATAGCACAATTTCCAATTTTTGCATATCTTGATTTAATTTGAGTTTCCCCATTTTGTTTTGGCTTTTTTTCGCTCATTTTTT
>CANOFO010000042.1 GCA_947565305.1 uncultured Lachnospiraceae bacterium
GACCATCCTGTCTCTAAACAAAACTAGGGATTTGAGAAACGGTTATTTTCCGTGCTTTTGTGCCGGAGTATGCCGTTTTTTGCAGCTATGGACCGGACTGTCGGAAAGGACAAGAAATGAACGATTTTAACCCTAACCGTTATGCAGTCATCCATGAGAAAAATCCCAGGGAAATCGTGATGCTCCGGGGAAAAGGATGCAGCTGGCGGCGCTGCCGCTTCTGCGACTACCATCTGGATTCATCGGAAGATGAGAAAGCAAATTTCAAACTGAATGAGGAACAGCTCTTAAAGGTCACCGGCATTTACCAAAAGCTGGAGGTCATCAATTCTGGAAGCTTCGTGGACTTAGACGAAGCCACTTTATCGCTGATTGAAGAAATCTGTAAGAAAAACCATATTGACCAAGTACATTTTGAGTGCCATTGGAGGCACCGCGATGCCATCGCCAATTTCCGCAAACGGTTTGGGGCGCATGGCATTGGACTCAAAATTAAGATGGGCGTGGAGACGTTTGACACTTTGTTCCGTGAGAGCTATCTGGATAAAGGAATCGACACGGACAGCCCCCAAGAAATCGCCGCATATTTTGATGAAGTCTGCCTGCTCTTTGGCATCCCCGGACAAACCGCTGAGAGCATGGAACACGACATACAGACAGGGCTTACCTATTTTGAACGGGTCTGCGTCAATATCATGCAGGAAAATTTAAAACCCATCAAACCAGATCCCAGAGTTATCGCAGAATTTACCAGAGAACTTTATCCCAAATACATCGAAGACTGCCGGGTGGATATTTTGATGGAAAATACAGCATTCGGCGTAGGAGGTGTCGTAGAACATGCAGAATGAAATACTTTTACTTTTATCACTGGTTATCACATACTCAGCTGTGCTCGTGTTATTTGCCCTCTTCAAGGAACAGGGGCTCTATCTATGGACGGTTATCGCTACGATTGCAGCGAATATCGAGGTATTGATGGTTGTCAATGCCTTTGGCATGGAAATGACCTTGGGAAACATCCTTTTTGCTTCCACCTTCCTCGTGACTGACATCATGAGCGAACTCTACGGAAAAAAAGCAGCACAGACTGCTGTGTGGCTGGGCATCGCAACCTCGGTATGCTTCATCTTAATCAGCCAGTCCTGGATGCTCTATATCCCCAATGAAAATGATTTTGCCACGCCAAGTATCCGTACCGTTTTTTCCAATACCCCGCGGCTGATGGCTGTGGGCATTATCGTATATGTCATCGTCCAGCTTTTTGATGTCTGGGCATACCACAAATGGTGGGATTTTACCAGCCGCAGGTTCAAAGACAGCAAAAAATTCCTGTGGCTCAGGAACAATGGCTCCACATTGCTTTCCCAGCTATTGAACACCATCTTGTTTACCTGGGGCGCATTCCTGGGCACCCATAATACGCAGACACTGATTTCTATCGCCTGTTCCAGCTATATTATTTTTATCGCCACAAGCCTTGCCGACACGCCTTTCGTATACCTGGCGCGTTATCTCCAAGGTAAACTTAACCAACCCTCGTCTTGCAGGTCAGACAAATGAATTGTCTAAATTTTCTGTAATTGTCGAATATTATCATAATTTGTCGCATAATTTATCTTGTATTTTCCCCCTTTTTCGACTTATAATGACTATGACGTCAAAAAACGAAAAAGGGGGAATCCTATTTTATGAGCAAAGCAAAAAAAAGAGTCTTAACAACCACAGGAATTGTTCTTCTTATCACACTCACCGTACTAATCTGCTATTTTATTTTTTCCAAAAAAGATAGTCCGAACCTGCTGTATGATGACAATGCCACGGTCGGCGTCCTGCCAGGAATCGACATTGACGAGCGCAGAAAACAACTGCAGGAAGCTTTGGACCGCAGCATGATTGCATTTTCCATCAATACTTCTCCGGTTTTCCTAAACGGAACTTCCAAGGGCAACCTGCTGATTGAAAACCCCGGCAACAATGCCAAACTCCTGAAAGTCAGCATTAAGATTGACGGCACAGAGGAAGAAGTCTATGCCTCAAACTTCTTAAAACCAGGTACATACATTGAGTCCGTGGCGTTAGACAAAGTCTTAGAGAAGGGGACGTATGATGCCACCGCCTATTTTTTGGCATACGATGAGGCAAACGGCGAATACATCGGCCAGACCGGGGCACAGATTACCATCACCGTACAGAACTGAGCAATACCAAAGCCAAACCCATACTATAACAGATACTGGCAGGAGGTATATATATGAAGAAAAAAACTTTATTTCTGCAACTCGTTTTGATAGCATCCTTGCTCTTTTCCACCGTTTCCTACGCCGCTGATGTTAACTCCAACAGGGATATCCCGGTTGGTGGCTCCGGGCAGATTGAGATGGTGGGAACCATTGAGCCGACCATTCTTTCCGTCACCATGCCGACTTTCGTTCCTTTCAATATCAGCAGCAGCCTTTCTACCCAGAACAAAGTTATTTCCCCGAGAATACGGATGAAAAACAATTCCAATATTCCGGTGCGGATAGACGTATCCTACACCAAGGTAGATTTAGGAAAACTGAGCAATGTGGAATGGAGCAATACCGGCACAGTAAATGATAACCAGATTGCTATCGGCTTAAAGCAGGAGGAGACAAAAGACGAAATGCCAACCGGCTTATCACAGGCAAGATGGCTGAAAGCAAACCAGAAACAAGATATGAATGTCCTCATCCTCAACGCAAACCAGGAAGGCGCTTTGTACATTGTCGGCACCCTTGGACAGAATGTCACTGACAACGGAACCTTCAATGTAACGCCAACCTTCGTAGTGAGCAAAACGTCCGCTACAGAATAGAAACTGACAATCTACATGGCATTTGCCATAACAATAAACACATCTGTTATAGTATATTATCGATGATAGTTCAGCCATCGCCAGCATTATGGCACGCCATGCTTACTCGAATGGGCATATTGCTGACGATGGGATGAACGCTTTATCTTTTTAGACGGAGGACATTGCTATGGCCATCTATTATTTTACAATCTCCCTCACTGCTGGATTGGGCTATGCCTTGACAGAACATAAAAAAAGCCGCCAAATTGCCGCTATCTACCCAGCTGTATCCCTGCTGCTCCTTGTCTTTGTCACTTCCTGCCGTTATGCCATCGGTTTTGACTATTTTTCCTACCGCAATATGTATGAAATGGTCAATGGATGGTCTTTTGGCGATATTCTCCGTATATACTCCGGGGAACCGCTTTTTTTCCTGACCTGTAGGGTAATCGGCATGACAGGCTGCCCTTATCAGGCTTTCCTGCTAATCGTCAATGTTTTCCTGCTAACAGTGGCAGTGCATTTTGTGTGCCGCTATTCCAAAATCCCCTGGCTCAGCATCTACCTTTATATCACCCTGCAGTTTCTTGCCTACAACATGAACTTAATCCGCCAGTCCATCGCCACGGCTTTCTTCCTTCTCGCCTGGCCTTGCCTGAAGAACAGAAAAATCCTGCCCTATACCATGCTGATATTGATTGGCGGGCTGTTCCATAATTCTTTGCTGTTTTTATACCCCCTGTATTTCCTGCTGCCCCTAAAACAGTCCAAAAAATCCCTGCTGTTTCTGGCTGCGCTCACGGCGATTGCATATATTTTCTTTGATCCCTTATTCGAGCTTTTGGGCCCCCTTCTGCCAACAAAATATGCCAATTACCAGGGAGGGTTTTTCTGGCAGGCAAACGGCTTTTGCTATGTACTGTTTCCCGCCCTGTACTGTCTGCTCATCTTTGTGTTCCGCAGCAGGATAGGGGATTCCATGCTCCGCTCTGTCTGCTTAAACAGCGCCATTTACCATTTTATCATCAGCTTGTTTATCACAAAACATTTCATCCTTGAAAGGTTTGCAATCTACCCCTTTGTTTTTTCCCTGATTGGCATCCCGGAAATCATTTCCTCCTACCAGAAAAAAAGACCCGGCAGCAAGTCCGTACTGACTTACCACCGCGTCCTGTTCCTATTCCTGATTTTGGGCGGCGCATATTTTATCTTTGCCGCATCCTGCGGATTCCACCACGTCTATCCCTATGTAGGGCTGTGGGACAAAAGCATGTCCTCACCAAATTAATCACGAGCCTAACTCAAGCATCCGCTCCAAAGGCTTATTGGCACGAATCCGCACATCTTCCTCGAGTTCAACCGTATTCGCCATCTGCTCTAAGGCAGCTGACACTTTCTCCAGCGTTATCCGTTTCATATTCGGGCAAAACTGCTGATTCCCCGCAGGATAAAAGCGTTTGTGCGGGTTTTTCTGCCGCAGTTCATACAAAACGCCAATTTCCGTGCAGATAATAAACTCCTGCTCCCCGCTCGTTGTTGCAAAGTCTATAATCCCGGACGTGCTTCCAATGTAATCGGCCATTTCCACTACATCCGGCGTACATTCCGGGTGGACTAATACACGTGCATGGGGATGGGATTCTTTTGCCTTCTTTACATGTTCCGCCGCAATCCCTGTATGTACATGGCAAAAGCCGTCGTTAAAAAGAAAATGCTTCTCCGGCATCTTAGAAGCTATATATCGCCCCAGATTCTCATCCGGGATGAAAAATATATGCTCATTCGGCAGCTTTTTTACGATTTTCAGGGCATTCGATGACGTGACGCACACATCCGAATATGTCTTTAACTCTGCCGTGGAATTGATATAACAGACAACCGCAAGGTCCTCATATTTCTCCCGCATTTCCTGGATTTTCTCAATATCAGCCATATGCGCCATCGGGCAGTCCGCCTGCATGTCCGGCATAATCACAGTTTTCTGAGGACTCAAAATCTTGGCGCTCTCCCCCATAAAAGACACGCCGCAGAATAAGATAACATCTGCTTCCTCCTTTGCCGCAATCTTGCTGAGATAAAAAGAATCCCCGACATAATCGGCAATCGCCTGTACCTCATCTTCCACGTAATAATGCGCTAGAATCACAGCATTTCTCTGTTGTTTCAGTTCCTTGATTTTATCTATTGTTGACATATGGCTCCCGCTTTCTCTATTCCCATGCCCGGAATAGCTACTTCTATAATCCTATAAGGAAATCATTGCTTCCCTTTTCTGCTTACTATCTCACAAGAATGGCATTCTGTCAATCCCCAAACTTACCGTCTATATTGCAGACATTCCTCAAACCCTTTCTTCAGCTCACCATAGCAAAACCGTTCACGCGCCCTGTCCATCTGCTCTCCCAGCAAATCTGCCTGCCGCTCGAAATACTCTGCTGCTTCCCGGCAGGAGTACTCACGCCTGTCTTCCTCTGCGTCCCCGCCCAGCAACAGCCTGACACATCCTGTACCATCCTCATCCAGCATCTTAAAGTAACAATACCAGCATAACGCCCAGTTCAGGCTGTCCAAAGGCGTCTCCTTCTGCTCCCTTCGTTCCCGGTCATCCTGTTCTGCCAGCAACAGCCGTTCCTTCTGCTGCGACCAATCCCCTGCCAGCGCACGAAAAAATATATTAAACGTATCGTCCGCTTTCCCTTGCCTGGGCTTTCGGTATAGCTCCTGCCACCTGGCAAAAAATCTGCCAAACTGCCCAATTTCTCCAAGCGCCAGGCAATTCATAAGCACAATATCCTTCATATCTTCCTCATTCGCCTGCTGGCATCTTTCAAAACACCAACGGTATCTGGCAGGAATCGCTTTCCTGCAGACGCGGGATACCAGTTCGACCGTCTCTTCATATTCGTTATGCAGAATATGGTAGCCAATCATCGGTCTGGCATAAGTGCAGACATAACAGTAACAGTAGTCGGCAAACATCGCTTTCTCCAGTTTTTTTGCCGCTTCCTCTGCCAAATCCTTATCTCTGTTAAGCAGCGCAAGCGTCATAACCTCAGTATAATCCCCATAATTCCAGTCGCTGCCGTAACGCGCCTCACAATCCCGGAAAATAGCCAGCATACGCACTATCTTGCTGTCATCAATCTGTGGATACTCACAATAGAAGCTGAGGATTTTCGCCGCCAAGTCAACCCTCCACTCCCGGGCAAAAGGCCCCACGCCCTCCCCCACACGCTGCTCATAGTCGTAGTGGAACATCTCCGAAATTTTCAGGGCAAGCGGAATATTGTTCACTGACGACCGCCGGATATACCAGAACAGTTTTGCCATATCGTAGAAATACACCTGCCAATCCTCCTGCTCCCTGGCAAGGACCAGAATCCGTTCCATCAGCGGCACCAAAGCCGGCGCATTGTTATCCCAACTGTCGTAATCTCCCTGGGTAAGATGGTTTGCCCGCTCAACCATCTCCCACACTTTTTCATCCATTACATGATTTCTCTTTAGGGATTCCAGTATCATATTTCTCCTCCCAATCCGTATTCCATCAACTTTATCAATCCATTATTTAAAACTCCCATTTCCCGCTCAGAAAGGGTGTAGTGTCCGGCAAGCATGGCATGAATATACAATACCTGCACCATGTTTTCCATCATTTCCGCATCCTGTACCCGCGCTAACCGCTGAATCAGGGGATTGGCAGCATTGACATACAGCTTATTGCCGTACCCGCCGGAATCACCAAAATCAAACCCTTCCAGAAATCCCGAAGAACCGCTGTCCAAAAAGGCGCTGTCCAAAAAGCCGTCCGCGCCCGCCACATAGAGAGCTGGCACATCCGCAGGTTCAAACTGGCGCAGCATGGCTCCGCAGTGAAATTTGTCCAACGACTGCACTGCTGCAGACAGAAAATATGCCATCTCCCTTCTCCTGCCCTCAGAAGGTTCTTCCAAAAGCTCCGCATAAGACGACTCGTCAAACATCTCCACACGCACACCCTGGAAATAATGCTTCAAAAGCTGCAGAAGTTTCGTGTCATAAATATACCCGCCGTTGATAAGCACCCTGGCATTTCCCACCAACGGACGCGCCCGGCGGAAATCATCTACCTCCGCGCAATAATAAACTGGAAACCGCTTAGCCGCCTCCAAAATCTGCAATCCTGTGAGGTCACCTATATTGGTGACAAAGGTCAGAAATGGAAAAAACAGCTTGTAAATCTGCTCATTTTCCACTGCCAGAGATTTGATAGCCACATTATGTATAATTGTCAGCCGTTTCAGTTTATTAACATCAAATTTAGATAGATTAACAAAATAATCAAAGAGACATTTCTCAATAGCATTGCGCGCTTTGGCGAGCGTATGGTCAGCGGCAAATCCCTCCCTGGAAGCCATGGGCGTTAAATGCTCAGCATTGATTATGCATCTTGTAAAAAATGCCCATTTGGGAATTAAATCTTTGCCATCCTCGGTAATCAGCATATCTTTTAGATAGATTTTATGCCTTCCCATGGTAGCTGCACTGGTCTGCCGTTCAGAGATGAACGCATACCCCTTTAAACCCTCGCCTAAAATTGGGACTACACCAAAAAATGTCTCACCAAACATCATTTCTCCGAACTGCAGAATCTCTTCCCCACTGCAGAAAGACTGCCGCCAGGGGATAAATCCGTCGTTAATGCGTCTGCTGCCGCTGTCTCCAGCGAACTCGACCGGAACTTTAATCAGGAATCCGTATTCCTTCAAAAGTTCTATTGTCCTTTCCTCATGATAGCGGCTTGCCATTTTCCTGTCCAATTTCAGTTCAACACAGGTGCCAGGCTCACAAATTTCCGCGTCAGCCGTCACCTGATAAGTGCCATCGCTTCTGCCAAACCACCGCCAGCCTTTTTCCTCCCGCACAGAACGGCTCTTCACCACAATCTCATCGGTTACCAGAAAACATGACAGCAGCCCAATGCCAAACTGCCCGATAAAACTTGTGCGTTCCATCTTCCCCCGCTTTGATGACTGCCCAATGACTGAGAGAAATGTATGGATCTCCTCCCGCGTCAGCCCAATTCCATTGTCCGAAAACATCAGCTTGGCCCGACCATCCGTGTCACCATGGTATGTTATCTTAATTTTACCATCTTTAAAATCCGTCTCCTGTTCCCGCCGCGCCGCAATAGCATCCACTGCATTCTGCAGCAGCTCCCGCAGGAACACGTCTCCACTGGAATAAAGATTCTCGCTTAGTAGACGGATAATGCCTTTCAAGTCCACTTGAAAGCTGAAATAATCTTCCTTCTTTGCCTTTTTTTCTCCACTGGCCATCTTTTATCTCCCTTTCAGCTCCACGCCTAATTTCTCAAACGTCTGCAGCAAGGCCTCCATTGTCTCTGCCATATCCTTTTCGTTGGCATTGCTGCCCATATGCCCAATACGGATAACTTTGCCGGCAAGGCTGCCGAAAGAGCCTGCCAGAAGGATATTATGCTCCGTGCGCATAACATCCAAAATCTCCTGCGCCGTTGTCCCCTCCGGCACATCGAACACCGTCACCGTGTTGGAAAATCCGCTTTGCAAATGCAGCTTCAGCCCGGCTTTTATCAATGACTTCCTGCAATCTTCTGCTATTTTCGCATGGCGCACCAACATATCCTTATCTGCGGCAATATTGTCCATAGCTGCACGCAGACCATAGATGTCGCTGATGGGCATCGTGTAGGGAAACCATTTTGACTCATAATATCCCTCAAAAATCTGCAGATTGGCATAGAAAGAGGCAATGGGGGTTTTCCTCTGTGCCATCGCTTTTTTCGCAGCTGCGCTGATGGTTACAAACGTCAGTCCTGGTGGAGCGGAAACTGCCTTCTGCGAACCGCCGCAGAGAATATCTATCTCAGAATCATCCACGCGCACTTCCTCCCCAAACATGGAAGAGACGGCATCTACCACTGTGAGTATGCCATATTTCTTCAGAAGCGGGCAAAGGCTGCTGATATCATTCAAAATACCGCTGGGCGTATCGCAGTGCACCAGCGTTGCATATTTATAATCATGGTTCTTCTCCAGAAACTCCGCCAGTGCTTGCGCATCAATAGGATTTTTGCCATCCACCGTATACATTTCCGGTACGCCGCCATACAGGGACACGAAATCGGCAAATCCCTCCCCAAAAATCCCATTATCCAATACCAGAACTTTATCGCCTGGCTCTGTCAGGGAGGCACAGGCAGCTTCCAACCCCAGAATTCCTTCTCCGCCCAAAATCAAGGTCTCATTCTGCGTGTACAGCAATCGGCTGATTAATTCACAGGTTTCCTTATAAAAATCAAAGAACTCTTCATCCAAATCCGGGTTGCCGCACTCCCTTGCCCGCGCCAGGCGGACATTTTCCTTTACCTGGGTGGGACCCGGCGTCATCATCTTATACATTGCAGTTCTTCCTTTCTATTTCAAAATATTTTTTACACTCTCTTTTATCTGTAAGGCAGAGGATACTGCTACCGACTTTTTCCACAATACCTACTTATAAATGTTTTCCAAACGTATTTTTTCTACTGTAAGTCTGCCCATTGCCGTAACCGGTCCGTTCCACAGCCCAAAACCTCCCATTCCCTTCTCATTTTTTAGAAAAATTTTATCACAGGAATTTCATAAATACAATAAGGAATCTCTGTCGATTATAAGATGAAAGAAACTGCCCGCCAGTGTTTTACCAGCGGACAGCTTCATCCTCCCTGCTGCAAATGCAGCAATTATTTAATAATTTTTATTTTTATTTTAGCTTTCTTCCCAGTTCCATCCGTAGCCTTTGCTGTAATAGTAACTGTCCTGCCTTTCCCGGCTTTCTTGGCAGTGACCACCCCTTTGCTGTTTACCGTGGCATATTTCTTATTAGAAGATGACCACGCCAATGTCTTATTCGCATTCTTTCCAGTTGTCTTCACGGTTGCCTTTATAGTTGCTTTCTTCCCAGGCTTCACTGTCTTACTCTTGCATTTGAGCGTAATTTTCTTCACCGCATGTTTTACAATTTTAATCTTTACCTTGCCGCTTACGCCGCTTCCGTCAGTTGCCGTTGCTGTAATGGCGACGTTTTTGCCTGCTCCTGCTTTTTTGGCAGTCACGATGCCATTGGCATTTACCGTGGCATATTTCTTATTGGAAGACGACCATGCTAATTTCTTATTTGCCGTTTTTCCGGTAACTTTTATTGTCGGCTTTACTGTCACTTTCTTTCCGACAGCGATTCCTTTCGTTCCGCTGCTTAAGGTAATCTTTGTCACCGCATCGGTTACCGTAACCACATAAGTGCCTTTAACCCCAGAGCCATCCATAGCGGCTGCTGTGATAGTTGCCGTTCCAGCCCCATTTCCGGTCACTGTTCCCTGTGCATCTACCGCTGCTACTTTTACATTGGAAGTCTCCCATTTCACAGTCCGGTTATCAGCATTTGCCGGCAAGACATCCGCTCTCAGGGCTGCCTTTTTTCCTTTAAGGATTTTATTCGTCGGACCAGTAACCGTAATCCGGTTCACTTTGACAGCCAATGGCCGCTCCGGTTCTGGCTCCGCTTTAACCAGACCCTTATATGCCTCCGACAATTCCTTGATTGCCTGCTGCAATTCTTCTTCTGTATAATCGCCAGACTCCTGCAATGCTTTCAATGCCTGCAATGCTTTCTGATACTTTTCCCAGCTCTCCTTTGTATACTGGCTCTCTTCACCTTCCGGCGTCCCATATTTATCCAATGCCTCTTCCGGTGTTTTGGGTTCTTCCGGCTCTTCCTGTCCTACTTTCACTAAGGCATAATACTTATCTTTCAATTCTTTAACCGCTTTTTCCACCTGCTCCTCTGTAAGGGCAGCAGTTCCCTGTAAATCCTGAACTGCTTTTAAAGCGGTCGCATATGCGTTCCAGGTACTTTCTGTATACTGTTCCTGACTGTCTGGATTTACTGCATATTTATCCAACGCCGTCCCAAGCAGCGATTCCAATGTCGTCAGCCCCTCTACTGCTTTCTTGAGCGCTGCTTTCACACTATCCACAGCCTCCTGGTCTTCACCTGGCGTCTGCAGCAGCTCTTTCGCTGCTTTCAGCGCATCTTCATATGCTTTCCAGGATACGGCAGTATAATCTGAAGCTTTCCTGTCCTCTGCTTCTGCCTGCTCCACTGCCTGCTGTAATTCACTGATATCTGCTTTCTTTGGCTTCAGCCCTTGGAAAGCTGCTTCTAACCTGCCCACTGCTCCATCCATCTGAGCCTCTGTAAAGTTACCTGCTTCTTTCAAATCCTTGGCCGCTTCCAATGCCTCATCGTATGCTTTCAAACTATCCGCCGTATAATCCTCACGGTTCCCGGGAATAGTCCCATAAGCCTCTAATGCCTCATCCAATGCCTCCGCCAGCGTCTTCAGCCTCTGCACGGCGCTTTCCAAAGCATGGGTGGCATTGTCTACTGTAATCTGGAATTTACCAGGATTAGCCAATAAAGCTTTTGCTCCTGCCAATGCTTCTTCGTAATCGCTCCAGGACTTGCTAGTATAATCATCCTTATTTCTGTCAACTGCTTCTGCCGCCTCGACTGCTGCTCGCAGTTCCGTCGTATCCGCCTCGGCAGACATATCCCAGACCTCTTCCAGCTTCCAGTTATCTTTCCTCTTCAAGACAGCCTTGCCATCATCTTCCTGGAACTCTATGGGAAGCCAGACATATCGGGATTCACTTAAATCTCCTGCATTCCAGCGGTCGCCCATGTAAATGTAATAACCTTTCTGTGGGTCTACCGGAATCACACAGGTGCTCTGGGTATCATAAGTCGTTCCATTTCCCCAGTCAGGGCAGGGGTCTCCCATCGGTTTCCATTCGCCAAAGATGTCATCTGCCATCCAGCACTCCGCCGGATTCGGGCTCCATCCACTACAGCCAGAATTGATGATATAATATTTCCCATTGTATTTAAACGGAGCGGGCGCTTCCCTGGAATATCCAAATGCCCTTATGAAGTCAACCCCCGGTTCTCCATTCTCCCTGTCTCCGGCGATATTGGTATAGTCTTCATTGAGTTTGGAAATATATGTGGTCTCATTACCCTCCGAGGAATAAATCACATAGGCAGTTCCATCGTCATCTTTAAACAGATTCATGTCGCGGACCGAACCTCTGTTATCATATCCGTCATAACCAAAGTTATCACCGGTATGGTTCAATTTGTAGCTGCCAAGCAGTCTGAACGGTCCTGTGGGGCTGTCGCCAATAGCAACTCCCGCCTTTGCCTTGCCGTAATCTGCATCGGGGTTGGTGCGGGTACGTCCGTCTGCATGGAACCAGATGACATATTTTCCAGTCTTGTCATTATAAAGCATCTTGGGACGTTCCATCACGCAATTGTTTCTGTCCAAATCTTCAAACACATCTTCTTTTTCTTCCTGGCTGAGTTCCCCATACAGGTTCTTGAAATAATTATCCGCTTCAAACTCCTCTATGGATTCCATGGTCTTTAAGATAACGCCCTCATCCTGCCAGTTATATAAGTCCTCGGAACTGTACATATGGATGCCGCCGCAGGGACGGTAATCATATGTCTTATCTTCTCCAATCCAGTACCACTTTGTCACACCATCCACGGTAAACTGCTGAATCTGTCCGCCATGCGCCTGAATCAGCTTTCCTTCGGTATCATACAATGGCGCCCCTTGCGTTCCGCTGATGGAATCATAGGCAGTAATCTGTGGTTCTGTATGTTTCACTGCACGGACTTTGATATAATTGAGTACCGGGTCATCATCCCCGCTCTTTCTTCTTGGGTTTTTTACCTGTACATTGAGTTCACCGTCTTTAACCTGGGTAGTAAAAGTCCTGCTGACCCATTCGTTTTTGCCGAATGACAAATCTGTGGCATAAGTCCTGCCCTCTAAGAGAATGTTGACATTCTTATCTCCCCATGGCTGCTTAAAGGCAACAGTTACCTCATAGGTATCGGTTTCCATGCCTTCTGCTCCGCTTAAATCGGGCACTGCAAACGTATATCCCAACGTGCTCTTGTCTTTGTCAAATGCCGCCTCTGTTCCCATGTATATAAAGCTGTTGCCAATGTCCATGGCATCTCCGTCCCCATAAGGTTTTGCCTGGGAATACTCCGTATCTGCATCGCGTCCCCAGACATATCCAGTCATGTCATCCTCACCCAATGCCTGGTCTACCGTAGATTGAAGAAGCCCGAGACGCTCACTCTCCTTATTGGGAATCCTGTAGGGGTCGGGCGTCCCGCAGTTTGCTGTATAAAGCACATAATCATTTGCTTCCAATGTCTGTGCATTCAAAACAACCTCTATTTTTCCAAGCGCTGCTATTCTATTCCCAATCTCTGCTGCTGCCGCATCCACATCCTCCTGCGTGGCAGTCTCCAGGTACAGAAGCTTATGGCCATCTGCGGCTGCTTTTTTTAACGCTGCCAGTTCCTGCGGCTTCGCTGCATACTTGCTCTCATCTATTGCATTGAACTTCTTTAACGCCGCCTTCAAGCCATCCAGATTCAGGACCTCTTCAAATTTCAGGAAAGAGAGCAAAGTATCCTGGTCACTCTTTGTCGCCCTGATACTGAGTACGACATCCGCATCTTCACTGCAGGTAAATGCAAAAGCATCTGTGTTCCAGGCGTTGCCATTTTTATTATAAGTATTCGTGGTCCCGAGCTCTGTCTCTGCTCCCTCGCCCTGTTTCACGGAAACTTTCATCTCCCGGGAGCTATTGTAATCTTTCCACCACTCCTTGGAGCCAACTGTCACCCTATAGCTTCCAGCTTTTAATGGCAGTTTGTACTGTATTGGCGAATCTGCTCCTTTTCCTTTGGAATACCAGCCGGATTCATAAATATCGGCGTTACCCGCCGCATGGTCATTATAATCTTCCACATACCCCCAGGTATTTCCATCCACGCCATATTTCTGGTCGGCTTTTTCATTCAGCAGATGGTCATACTTCTGCAGCTCTGCTGATTCGGGAGAATTACAGTCAATGAAGTATACCACCGTGGACTTCGCTTCCACTACATTGACGACAATGGAGGCTTTCTGAGATATTCCAGATACGCTGCCTTTTACTGTAACTGTTTTAGAGAAGTCAACATCCTCCGTATTCCAGGAAACGTTTCTCTCTTCTGTAGTATCACCGATTGTGACTGCCACTGTCTCCGGCAGGATGGGCGCTACTCCGGCTATTGTATTGACCGACTCACAGGGCTGGACTTCCGCCGGGTTATAATTACCATTGATAACATGGGCATAATTTATTTCCAGCAGTTTGCTTTTCTGCGTAAGCGTTACCGTATGTGTGCCTTTTGCAAGTTTTCCAGTATCAAACAGCAAAGCATTCGTATCTTTTCCGCTTCCCGCAAGCGACACTTCCTGTGCATTCCCGCCATCCACAGATATATCCGCGGTATCGCATTCTTCGCCTTTTGTTCCGTAAATCAACGCGCGCTCCCCTTCAAATGTAAAGGTTACTGCTGCTGCGCTTTCCGTTGTATATTTTCCATCGCAGTCGCCGGACTCCCCCCATGTTCCTGTATATGCAAACTTGTCGGTGGCAGAAGCCCACTCTGCCCCTTTTACCACATCGGCATCTACCGTTTTTACAGAACTGTCCATGTCACAGACCGTCTTTCCTGTTTCTGCCTTAATCACATAAGTAGTTACAGAATTCTTCGGAAGGTCTACGTCCAGCACATGGTCGCTGACATCCTGCGGGTACACCATCTTCTGGCAATTTTCCCGGTCAGAGGTACGGTACATCTCTGCAGTCTTTATGTTCGTAAACTTTCCAAGGTCTACCGTGGTACTTCTGGCATTGCCAAAATTCTGTGCCACAAGCACAAGTTCCGAGCCATCGGGAGCAATTGCTGCACACATATTGCCGTCTTCCACATCAATCATCGTATATCCCTGTTTGAGGAACTTGCTGTACTGCATCATCGTATAGAGCTGTTTGGTTACCGCCCAGTAACCTTCCTTATAATTGGCATCGTCCGTGGTGACAAAGGTATGGTAGCCCTCAACCGGTTTGCCGTCCTTCTCAAACGTAGCATGGATTAATCCCCAGTTCTCATTCGTCTGGATACATTCATATTCACTATCCGCCAACAGCCAGGCAATCCATGCTGTGGGCTGCATATATTTGAGGTCTGCCATGATTCCTTCGCTCTGGCTTTTGGCATTGACAGCAGCCATGGAATTATGGTCATGCTCCCCTCCGCCTTTTGTCACCTCTGACATCCACAGGTCCTTATCATCAGACTGGGCAACCCGTCGCAGCTCTTTCCTTTGACTGTCATTACCGCTGTAGGTATGGGTGCCAATCGTGGTCATATTCTGTTTTACATCGTCCGCCAGACGGTTATAGGAATTGATTGCCGTCCCCAAATCCGTCTCATCCGTTCCGGTAATCTGAATGCTGCCCAGATTCTCTGCCTCCAGGGCTTTTTTCATCTCCTGATATGCCTTGGACTGCAATTCCCCGGTATTGAAGATACAGCCCTCCTGCTTGGTGCTGCCATTCTTCCAATAACTTGTATCCGGCTCATTCAAGGGTTCAATATAATCAACGTTTGTGCCGTATTTTTTTGCCAAATCCTTGTCAATCCACTTTGCTGCCCGGGCAAGGTATGTGGCAAACGCCCCATACTGGTCATCTCTCAGGTTATTTAAGTCACTATCGTTGCCACCCGTAGAGCTGCCTGACTTGGTCATATAATAGGGCGGGGAATTGGAAAAAACTTCATTGATGATATCATTGTCGGTACCATTCTGCTCTGCAGTCTCTTTTCTCCATCTGTTTGCCTCTTCCAACATCCACAGCTGTCCGGCATCTGCCATCTGCTCCGTTGCCTTAGCCAGAAAAGCAGTTTCATCATATGTGCCAGTTCCGTCTTTTTTTCCTGTCATATCTTCGGTCCAGCCAGGAACCACGCCCTCGCATCGCTTGATGCTGGTATCCTCCTTATCACCGCCGCCTACATTATAGCGGACAATATTCAGATTCAGATATTCCGGCGAAAATGCAAGTTCTGCAATCTCCTCCCGGTCTGGCCTGCCGTTCTTATTGTAATCACTGTCCCCCCAGGAGCCAATGACATTTCCCCACCAGCATAGGGATGTTCCCCATCCTTTCAGTGTCTGATAACGGATTTCCGGGCTAACGGAAATCGCTCCTACGGACGGCTCTGTAGTCATCCTCTCCTGTGCTGCCCACAGGGGCGTGGCAGGAAGCATGACAGCCACGCTCATAACCCCTGCCAGGATTCTGGTAAAAGTTTTTCGCAGTTTACGCTTCCTCTTCATATTGTTTCCTCCTTCTTCCTTAAGATTACTAAATAAATTTAGATGCTTTCTGCTATATCTTATCCCACCGCTTAACGTTATTTGGTATATTTTTATTTTACTATGTTTACTTAATATTTCAAGTCTTTTTACTAAAATTTTTAGTAAAAAGACGTTTTTCAGTAATAATATATAAAAATAAGACCTCAAACCATACAGTTTAAAGCCTTATTTTTATAAATTTTTTGTGCATTATGACAAACTGTTAAATATGCCCGCCTCTTTGTTTTTACTTTTTTACTTAACATCTTTGGACTGACCGCACACTCTCCCGAATCACCAAGGTCGCCGGCACGGATATCCTCAGCGGGATTTCACCCTCTCCTGTCGCCATCTTTTCCATCAGCCACACTGCATGCTTGACCATTTCCTCAATGTTGATGTGGATTCCCGAAAGCTTAGGCTGCATCATGGTTGCGAGCACTGTATCATTATAACTCAGGATACTGAAGTCCTCCGGCACCTGATAGCCCATAATCTGCAGGGCGCGGAATACGCCCAGAGCTGTCGTCTCATTATATGTGAAAAACGCAGTGGGTCTTTCTTCCGGCTCCCGAAAACCCTGCACATACTGCATAATCAGTTCTGCCACGTCATCGCCCTGCCATTCTGCATCCAATAAAATTCCCTCTGCTTCTTTCCCGCGCCTTCCCATATAATCCGCAAAAATCTTCCTCCGCAGCTCTGGCGCCTGCTGACAGGTGGAATCTGTAGAAAACTCCGGACCTACAAATACAATTTTCCGATGCCCCTGTTCAATAAGATAATCTACTCCTTGCCGGATGCCTACTTCATAATTCGGCATTACAGAACAGAATTTTTCCGGAAACGGAGCAGATTCCAAAAATACAATCCTGGAAGTGCATTTCTCCATTGCCACAATCTGTTCCTCCCGAAACTGCCCAATCGCCAGTATGCCGTCTAATTCCCGTGATACTGCGCTGCGGTAGCATTCCCCCTCTGTATCATACTGCATGACAAAGGTCTCCATGCCATTGGCAAAACAGCATTTCTCAACATTGTTCTTTAAATAAAGGTAATATGGGTCTTTTTCCGATTCCTGCGCCGTCACCATTTCCACAAGCCCTAGCTTTAAATGCAGCCCGGTACCGCTCTTCTTGTTCACATTCTGCCTACTGGGATAATCAGCCTTTCCAGCTGCTTCCAGAATCATTGCTCTGGTATTCTCTGTCACTTTCAAGGTCTCATCCCCATTCAGGACCCTGGAAATTGTAGCTATAGAATATCCCGTAATTTCTGAAAGTTCTCTTAATGTTGCCATGCCTTATTCTCCGCTGTCTCTTCTTTTATTTTCATACATATAAGAATCCTATCACAGTATTTCCATAAATACAATGTCTTTTTACTTTTGTTCACTGTTCTGTTTACTGTCTTATCTATATTTATTCTCCCTATGTCTTTTCTACATAGGTTATCTGCAACACAGACTATCTACAACCCTCAAACCGCTGCCGTCACGTCCCGCATCTCGTACCTTCCTGCAGGCTTGCCGGCAAGGAACTTTGCCGCTTCCACAGCTCCTTTGCCAAATACTGCCTTAGAATACGCTGTGTGCTTAAATTCAATGACCTCGTCCGTGCCTGCAAAAATCACCTCATGTTCACCGACAATGCTGCCGCCGCGGACCGCCTGAATGCCAATCTCGTATTTCTCCCGAATCTTTCTGTCCTGCGTTCTGTCATATTGATAGGCATAGGCATTGTCCAACGCCTCATTGAGGGAATCTGCCAGGGCAAGGGCTGTTCCGCTCGGCGCATCCACTTTCTGGTTATGGTGCTTTTCCACGATTTCCATATCAAATCCTGCCGGAGCAAGCATCTTTGCCGCCCGCTTCAGTAAATCCATCAGCAGATTGATGCCCAGAGACATATTGGCAGACTTGAGTACGGCTGTCTTCCTGGCCGTCTCCTCCACCTTGGCAAGCTGCTGCTCACTTAAGCCCGTGGTACATAACACCACCGGCAGCTTATGCATTGCACAGTAATCGAGCAGACCATCCACTGCCGGAGCCGCCGCAAAATCCACCACTACGTCTGCCTCAATCTGGCACTCTTCAATATGCTCAAATACCGGGTAATCATTCTTCAAACCAGTATAGGGGTCTATGCCCGCCACAATCTCAATTTCGCTGTCCTCTTTACATATTCCAGAAATAACTTGTCCCATTTTGCCATTGCAGCCATGCATAATCATTCTTACCATCGTTTGTCCTCCTATTTGTGATACGAAATGAATCGGGGAAAATCCGCGCATATCTTAGCACAATTTTCCCCGATTTATCTGCTCTGGGAACAAATGAAAACGCAAGCGTTTTATTCGTTCCCTATAATATTCCAAAACTCTGCATTACGTTTCCAAGCTTCTCCAGATTCTCCGGTTCCATCTCGCTAAGCGGCGCCCGCAAAGAACCTACTTGCCAGCCCATGAGGTTTAAGGCTGCTTTTACCGGAATCGGATTTACTTCGCAAAACAGCGCATCGACCAATGCAAGCGCCTTGCATTGCATTTTAAGCGCTTCCTGCTGCTTTCCATTCAGATAATTCATCACCATGTCATGCGTGAATTTGGGCGCTACGTTGGAGAGCACGGAAATCACGCCAATTCCGCCACAGGCAAGCAATGGTATCACCTGCCCATCCTCACCGGAGTACAAATCAAAATCGCCCTGGGTCTGTTCCATCAGCTGCAGCGTATAAGAAATGTCACCCACAGCATCCTTCATGCCCACAATATTCTCCACATCACGTGCCAAAACAGCCGCCGTCTCCGGCGCAATCTTACAGCCGGTCCTACCCGGAACATTATATAAGATGATGGGGAGGTCTACATTCCTTGCAATCTCCGTATAGTGGCTGATCAACCCTTTCTGTGTTGCCTTATTATAATATGGCGTTACCACAAGCAATCCGTCCGCCCCGGCTTCCTGCGCCTTCCTAGAGAGATACACTGCCGTCCTCGTACAGTTGGAACCTGTTCCGGCAATCACCGGAATCCGCTTGTTCACGATGGACACCGCAGCCCGAATGACCTCTAAATGTTCCTCCTCGGTGAGCGTGGATGCTTCACCTGTAGTGCCTGTGATAATGATGCTGTCTGTCTCATTCTTAATCTGGTCTTCCAAAAGTTCTGCCAATTTATCGTAATTTACTTCCAGATTGTCTTTCATCGGCGTTACAAGCGCAACACCGGCTCCCTTGAAAATCGCCATTCAAATATCCTCCTTAAAAAGCCGACTACTAATGAGCCGGCTTATAATCCTGAAATTCTTCAACTTGAACTTAATATAGCATTTTCTATCCATAAAGTCAACTACGTTTTTGAAGTTATTCTTCATGAATCCTGTAAATCTTGCCGACATATTTCCGCAGGCTGTTGTCCATGACCCTACCAGTAAAAATAATCTCTGTGTCTTCTGAGGCTGCATTCAGCAGAGATTCCATATCTTCTTCTGAAATCATCCGATTATCCCAGAGCCCCAGAAACCCATCAAGGATTAATAGGCTGCATTCACCTGTCACTAATACCTTTCTGGCAAAATTAAATCCATTACGAATATTGATTGCCTCTTCCTTCTGTTCCTCACCGGACAATTCCGCAAAATTCTTTTCGAATTTTGCAAAGCTGAAAAACTTCACTTCCGGCTCCAGCCTCCGCAAGAATTCTACCTCCTCTTCCCTTTTCCCTTTAAGGAATTGGATGATGATAACATTTTCTCCCTGTCCTGCAGCCTGTATTGCACATCCAAGCGCTGCTGTTGTCTTACCTTTTCCATCTCCGCAATAAACAGTAACCTTTTCCTTACACATGCTGTTTTCTCCTTCTTCACAAAAAGCTTTTCTTAAAATACCACAAAGCTCTGGAAAATGCAACCAGCAGTTCAAGTTTCCCCATTTTCTATAATAACCGATATTTTAGTACCAAAAGGTCTTGCTGCCTTTGGCAGCATAGACATCTTGGTACTATGGATTGCAAAATGGGGAAATCCAAAACAGTTCAGCCAGACACAATAATATCGAGGAAAATCATAAGTATTCTATTTTGCTGACAGATACTTCATAGGCTACCCGGTGCTCTACTTCCGTCTCGGAAAGTTTTTTCACATATTCCCGGCTCTGGATTCTGCCATATACCTGTACATGCCCGCCAATCTCAAACCCGGAAGCAAATCTTGCATTTCTGCCCCAGCAAATGCAAGGTATGTAGTCTGACTTTCCATAGGAACGGTTTACAGCAATGAGAAGGTCTGCAATTTCCCTGCCCAGCGGTGTCTTCCGGTAAATCGGCTCTTTGCAGATATAGCCGTCCAGAAAGATTTGGTTGCTCTTTTCACCTTCTGGAACCTCATCCACAAATTCCATCTCCCGTACAAATACCGAGAGCACAAGACGATTCTTCTTCTCTTCATGCCGGTTATAAGAACGGAATTGCCCATCAACCCGGATATACTGACCAATATAACTGGACTGCGTGTCAATCAGCCGCTCCGAAATCATCATAGGAATCACATCTGCAAAGTTGCTTAGACGGTTCACAGATACCTCTACCATATAAAACCCTTCCCCAAAAACTTCGTGACTGTACTGAAAATCGGAAATGATTTCCCCAGTAATGGTAACCTGATTGTTTTCAAATATTTTATCTGCCATGAATGTAAGTTCCCCTTTCGTATATCGAT
>CANOFO010000043.1 GCA_947565305.1 uncultured Lachnospiraceae bacterium
ATTACTTTATACTATATGCAAAGAACGCCAAAAGGAAACAACACAAAAGCCGTTGCCAAGGCAGAATTAATTATCTGCCAGGACAACGGCTTCTTCTTGCTCTGTGCGATTTTATCATTAACGGCGTTTCAATTTGAAAGAATTCATCAGGTTCTTCAGCAAGCTTGCCTGAGAGGAAAGCTCCTCACTGGCAGCAGCACACTCTTCACTGGTCGCAGAATTCGTCTGGACAACAGCAGAAATCTGATTCATGCCCTCGGTAAGCTGTGCAAGGGCTTCCGTCTGCTTCTCCACTGCTTCCACAACCATGCTCATCTGAGTGGTTACGTTGCCTGCATGATGATTCGTCTGGCTTAACGAATCAGTGACATCGCTCACAGCCTGGCTTCCCTTGTTAACCGCATGGATAGAGCTTTCTATCAAATCTTTTGTTGCTTTGGCGGCTTCATCAGATTTGGCCGCCAGATTGCTGACCTCCTCAGCCACCACTGCAAATCCTTTGCCTGCAGCGCCCACACGCGCAGCCTCCACAGAAGCATTCAAGGCAAGGATATTTGTCTGGAATGCAATATTCTCGATTGTGGAAATAATCGTGCTGATTTTCTGTGAGGAATCGGATATTTCTTCCATCGCCGTATTCAGTTCTTTCACGTGTTCCATGCTGATTCCCAATTGGGCTCCTGCCTTCTCGACATACTGACCTGCTTCCTCAGTCGCCTCGGCTGTCTTCTTGGAATTCTCAGATATATCGGCAACGGTAGCTGTTATTTCCGCTACGGCGCTTGCTTGTTCGGTGGCTCCCTGTGCAAGCACCTGGGCACTGCTGGACACCTGGTCAGAACCTACGGAAATCTGTCCTGCACTGGCTGTAATCTGCCCCATGGTATTATTCATCTGTCCCTGGATACTGTCCAAGGATTTCTTGATAGACTGGAAATCACCCAGATAATCTTCGATTGCATCATGGGTAAGGTTGCCATCAGCAATAGAACCAAGCACATCTCCAATCTCCCCAATATAAACCCTCATACGGCGGATCGTATCCTCAAAGGCACGACCAAGCATTCCTATTTCATCGTTCGTATGGATACCTGACTTTATCTCCACGCCGCTGCTTAGTCCCAATTCTCCTGTCTCCAAATCCTCTGCCATCTTGGTAATCCTGCTGAGGGGAACAGACACTCTCATCCTCAGGAAAATTGCAAGCAATACAATAGAAAGGAAAATAGCAACGGCTCCTACAATAACAGACAAGGTAACGCCAGTAGCTTTCTCCTCCTCAACAGTCTCCTCAGAGATACAGGCACAAATCAGCCCATTGACCTTTCCATCATCCCCTCTGGTAGGGACGTAAGAACACAGGTAAGAATTGCCGGCAATCTCAGCTTCTCCTACATAAGACGTTTCCTGTTCAATCACGATAGCACTCAGTTCAGGAGCAAGAGGCGTACCTACCAAGCGCTCGCCATTTTGTGTTATCGTGTTGTATTTACGCATATCGCCCTCGAAAATCGTGAACTCACATCTCATGAGACTTTTCAGTTCATCCAACATCTGATTCATATCCGTACCTTCGGGCACTCTGCTAAGTTCATGCGCCAACATATTCGTACCATTGGTACAGCGCTCCCGCAACATTCTGTTAACCATGGTATTAAACACGCCGACACAGACAGACAACACCAGGACAACGGAAATTATCTCCATCAAAGCCACCACAAGACCGACTTTCAGTCCAATACCTCCAAAATTCTTTCGCTTTCTGCCTTTTGGCATCTGTTTACTATTCATCTTTAGATTCCTCCGCTTTTAGTTATAATTAGAAAATCTGCCCTATTTATTCGCCAGTTCACAGAGCTCTGCCAACATCTTCGGCAATTCCGTCTCCATGGTCTCGTCTGTAAACTGGCAGGTCCCAACTTTCTTATGTCCGCCGCCATTATATTTGAGCATCAGGCTCCCTACATTAACTTCACTTGTCCTGTTCAGAATGCTGTAACCTACTGCTGCAGAACATCCTTTGCCACCGCGCCCACTTACAATCCAGGCTGAAATATTCTGTTCCGGATACATGCTGTAAATCATAAAACGGTTTCCTGTATAGATAGGGTCTACGCCTCTTAAATCAGAGATAATGACATTCCCTTCTACCCTGGTATATTTCTTGACCATTTCTTTGAACTTTTCTGTCTGCTCCTGATACACCTCTATACGTTCTTTCACATCTGAGAGATTAAGAATCTCCTCCGTAGACTTGGTCCGGCACGCTTCCATCAAAATCTCCATCAACCGGTAATTGGGAATCGTAAACTGCCTCCATCTGCCCAGCCCGGTTCTGGGATCCATTAAAAAGCCTATCAGAATCCAGCCCTTTGGGTTCATGACTTCATCTATCGTCAGGTTGCCGGAATCTACTTTGTCCACCGCTTCCATCATCTCGCCAAACTGCGGAAAACGTTGCTCGCCCCCATAATATTCATAGATAATTCTTGCACAGGAAGGTGTAATCCGGCTTTCTCCTTTATATTTGCCTTCCAATGCCAATCTCTCATGTTCACTTGAATGATGGTCAAACCATAATCCGCAGCCATCTACATAAGGCACGTTTGCCAGACAGTCATTCTCATTTACCTCAACGAGACCATCCTGCAAATCCTTAGGATGTGCAAATTTCCAACTGTCGATGATGCCAGCCTCTAAAAGCAGTGCACCGCAAACCAAACCATCAAAATCTGAACGAGTAACTAATCTCACTGTAAATTCCTCCTCACCATTATTTTAAACCTTAACAATATTATATCATAAATAAAAAAAGCTGCAATCTATTTTCGATAATAATAAAAAAGAACCCTTAAAACAGCCGCTGCCTTAAAGGTTCCCTAAATTAAATTTACTCTTTTACAAACACTTCCTTCCCCAATCCGCACCAGGGGCATACCCAGTCATCCGGCAAATCTTCAAAAGCTGTTCCAGCCGGAATATCATGGTCCGGGTCTCCCACTTTCGGGTCATACACATAACCGCAAGGTTCACATAAATATCTGTCCATGTTGAACACTCCTTTTTCTTTTTTAAGAAGTATGCCCATCATTTCATAATTTTATCTAATGTTTCAAACAATACCTCAATTTCAATGGGCTTGGAAAGATGCCCATCCATCCCGGCTGCCATCGCCTCCTGCTTATCTTCCTCAAAGGCATTGGCCGTCATGGCAAAAATCGGAATAGAAGATAATTCTTTATCTTCAAGCGCACGGATTTCCTTTGTCGCTTCATAACCGTCCATCACCGGCATACGCACATCCATAAGAATTAACTGGTAATATCCAGGCTCAGACTTCGCCAGCATATCCACAGCAATCTTCCCATTCTCTGCCACTTCTGCGGTAAACCCTGCATCCTCCAGAATCATTTTGGCAATCTCCTGATTCAATTCATTGTCCTCCGCCAGCAAGATACGCCCGGTGTGGCGTTTTTCTTTTTCTTTCTCGCTTTGCTCTTTTTCCCTCTCTTTTTCTTCTTCCTCTGCACACACAATGGAATGCAGGCATTTATGAAGTTCTGAATAAAACAGGGGCTTGCTGCAGAAAGCCGTAACTCCCGCTTCCTTTGCCTCATCTTCAATATCCAGCCAGTCATAGGCTGTCAGAAGGATAATGGGGACGTCCTCACCCATTTCTTTGCGGATTCTGCGCGTAACCTCAATCCCATTCATGTCAGGCAGCATCCAGTCCACCACATAAACCGTATAATTGTCTCCCCTGCTGACTGCCTGATGGGTACGGAGCAGCGCCTCCTTGCCAGACAATGTCCATTCTGCGCGCATCCCTATCTGCGTCAGCATATAGGTAACGCTGTCACAGGTATTGAAATCGTCATCTATCACTAACGCACGGCAGTTCTTCAGCTGCGGGATATCCTGCGGTTCCTTCGCCTCGTCATTCAGACGAAACGTGAAGCAGACAGTAACCTCCGTACCACTGCCCTGTTCGCTTTTGACTGAAATCGTGCCGTTCATCATATCTACAATATTCTTGGTAATCGCCATTCCTAGCCCAGTGCCCTGAATTTTACTGGCGGTGCTGCTCTTTTCCCGCTCAAACGGCTCGAAAATATGCGCTACAAATTCATCGCTCATTCCTATTCCATTATCCCTGATACGGAATTCATAAGTTGCATATCCTTTGGGAGCTCTGGGTTTCTGGATAATCCTCATGCTGACCATGCCGCCGGCGCCGGTATATTTTACTGCATTGCTCAAAAGGTTAAGCAATACCTGATTCAGCCGTAATTTATCACAGTAAATCTCTTCATCAATAACATCCACGGCATCAATATAAAGGTCGAGCTGTTTCGCGCGGATATCTGCCTGCAGGATGCTGCGTAGGCTGTGAAGGATATCCGGCAGACTGCAAGGCTTCTCGTCCAAATGCATCTTGCCGCTCTCAATTCGGCTCATATCCAGAACATCGTTGATCAGGCTCAGCAGATGGTTGCCGGAAGTCATAATCTTCTTGAGATATTCCTCTACCTGTTCCTTATCATCCATATGCGTGATAGCAAGCGCCGTAAACCCTACAATGGCATTCATCGGGGTGCGGATATCATGGGACATATTTGAGAGGAAGATACTCTTTGCCTTACTTGCCCGGTTTGCCTGCATAAGGGCATTTTCCAGCAGTTCTTTCTTCTCCATCTCGCTCCTGGTCTCCTCATCCACACTGCGGATTCCCAGGACAATCCCCTGCTTCTTATCCCATTTTCCCGTACGCACAATCTTCAATTGGAAATATTTCGTCTCTCCCTGAATGACAGCGCGGTAATTTACATAATACTGCTTCTTTTCTGCCAGTTCCTTTTTGAGGTTTTCTGCAGAAACCGCCGCTTTCATCTCTTCCCTATCGTCCTCATGCACAAACTCTTCTATGTAACGCTCCATGCTCTCCGAAAAGCGAATCCTGCCCTCAGAATTAGGTGCAAACACATGCACTTCTTCCTCATTATTGCGCAAGGGAATGCCAAGGTCCATGTTGAGTTCAAAACAGCCGACAATACTGTAATCTATGCTCAGCGCATGGATAAGTTCCGCCTGGCGCCTTTCATTCTTCTCCTCCAGAATCTTCTGCGCCGTACAGTCCAATAAGAACCTCTGGTAATAGAGTCGCCCATTTTCCTCTATCAGCTTGACACTTCCCATAACATGCCGCATTTCACCATCCTTATGCTGCACACGGTATTCCGTACTGACAGTGTCGCCTTCTTCCTGCAGTTCCATAATGCATCTTCTGAGTTTCTTCTTATCCTCCTCTACAACAGTGTTTGCAACCAAGTCAAACCCATCCGCCATCATCTCTTCCAATGTCTCATATCCTAAAATCGTCAACGCCGCCTGATTGGCGCTGACTACCAGCTTGCCATCTAATGTATGGAGCATAACCCCACAGTCTATGGAGGTAAATATCTTCTCCAGCGTCTTGTTCTTTTGAATAATTTCCTGCTCATACAGACGCTCCTGAGTCACATCAATCGCCACGCCCACGGTTCCCATGACGCTTCCGTCCAAATCATACAGGGGGGATTTATAAGTGGTAAGCGTCCGCTCACCAGCGCCCGTCTGGATGACTTCTTCCGATACGCAGGTTTTCCTGCTTTCCATAACCTCCCGCTCAGATTCGATACAGGCCGGGTCATCCTGCTCCACATCCCAGATATATGCGTGCCTCTGTCCTTCCACCTGCTCTTTGGCCTTGTTAACCGTCTTGCAGAAGCTGTCATTGACTTTCTCATGTATGCCATTTTTATCCTTATACCAAATCAGGTTCGGAACATGATTGATTGTAGCTTCAAAAAAGTGGCTGGTCTGCCAGAAATCTTTGCCCATCTTACAATTCTGCTGCCATCTAAAAAAACGGAACCGTAATTCACTCTCCGACATGGGGCAAATCCAGATATCCTTAATCTCAGAAAACTCTTCTGTGAGAGACGCAACCTGCTCTTTGTCTGCCAACACAATAAAATCCGCCTCTTTGCGCTTCACCCGAAGAATCTTCTGCACCGCCTCTTTTGCATCCAGCATCTGCAAATCTGCCAAAATTACATCTGCCTTTGCAGCCAGTGCTTCCTCCAGTATGCTGCTTTCCATATATTCATGAGTAAAATGTTCAAGAGGGGGCATTTTTTTGACAATTTCAAATGTTCTGCTCTGTCCGCCAAGCAGATAAAAATGTACGTGGCAATGGTACATGATGTTTCCTCCTTATGATCAGATAATGACATGAATCATATTGTAAAAATATTCCAATTTAATTCGATTATACTTCACAAATCCCATAAAAACAAGCCCTTCTCCTACGCAAGACCGCACATTTCATCCAAAGACCTTAAGATTTCTTTAATCTCCTTTTCATCACCGGGATGCTCTTTGACGATTTTTACGATATCCGTCTGCGCCTTCCTGATATTGGCTATCTGGCTTTCCATCGTGGCACGAAGCTTCTGGCGGCGTACCAGCAGTTCATGCTTGACCTCTACCATTTCCTTATTGTCGAGTAAGGCCTGCGTCTGGTAAATCCATACTTTGGTGTCATAAAGGCGGTAACGGTGAAGCTGCATCATAAGCTTATCGTTAAAATACTCCAGTTCTTCATTTGTATTCTCATATTTCTCCCGCTCCCGCACTTCCTCCAGATACTGCTCCCAGATATAATTGAGTTCATAGGAATTCTTGGCATGGTATTTCTCACATGCATAATCCACCGCATTGGTCACATTGACATATTTAAAGGATATTTTATTTAACAAAGTAATGGCACGGTTGATATTCGCCTGCGAGCGTTTGATATCCACGCCATCATTCTGCAGCCGCCAGACCATGCCAATCCCTATCGCAGCCGCCACCAGGGTTGTCAAAAGAAACGGCAGCGTAATATCAAAATGCAGTGCCATCCCCAGCACGATAATCGCTGCTGCCGCTGCTACAAATACACCTGCAAGGACATAGAGCAATTTGCGCAGCAGATGGCTCTCCTGCTCCAGCGCATCTTTGTAATAACGCCATTCTTCCCGTTCTCCCTCAAGATACTGCATATCCCGCTTGACCATTGTCTGATAAGATTCATTCTCCTGCAGGCGCCGGATAATCCCCGGCATCTGATCCTGCAGCTGCTCCATCTGGGCAAACTGGGAATCCGAAATATTTCTGGACTTATTCAGGTAATCATCCCGCGTCTGATTCAAATCCCTGATATGCTTGGCAACTTCCTGGATTTCGGAAAATTCTTTCTCTGGAAGTTCTTCAATCTTCTGGATATCGGTCAGATAATCGGTCACTACCTTATAATCCCGTTTGGTCTCCTCTAAAGCCTTTGCCGCCGTAAGGATTTGCTCACAATATTCCATCGCCGGATTGCTCTGCGGATTCTGGGAATCCGGGGTCTTTTTATGTTCCCGACCCTGTTCCTGTATCTGTGGCCCGCTGCCATCCCACAGTTCATCTATATATTTTGGCTTTTTCTTTCTTCTGAATAATCCCATTTTACTCACTTTTCCTATACTCTGTTCTCAACTGCTGCAACAAATCTTCCACCATATTTTCATAACCTGCGCGGTCCCCGGATTCTCTCTTTTCCTGTATCCTGCGAAGTTCCCCGGCGAGACTGCCCTGCCCATGCTGCTGGCCCGGCTGGCGTTCATCTTTACAGGTTAACGCCAGAAGATAAGACTCACTGCTCTCCGACTGCTGCCCAACCTCATACGCCCGCTTATAACACTCCCCGGCTGCTTCAAACAAAAACTGCCTGGCATACAGCGTACCCAAATTATGCCAGACCCGACCCTGAAAGAACATATCCCCCTCTTCTTCCAATGCTTTCTGGTACTCTATCCATGCCTTGCGGAATTTGCCGGACTTAAGGAAACGATCACCCCTCAGCTTCGCCCGCTGCGCCGGGCTGGTACTCTCCATGTTCTGGACAATCGAAACTGCCTGGCTGATTTCCTTACGGCTGTAAAAGCCCCCGGTTGCCAGAATCAGCTCCATGCAAAAGCCGCCGCTTTTTCCCTTCTCAATCCCTTCACGGACCTGCTCGGCAAGCTTTTCCATGCCAAGTTCCTCAGACAGCCATTGGCACAACGCCTCATGATAGAAACTTTCCTCCACGGAGTCGGCATTATGGTATAGATAATAACACAACTCTTCTAAGGAATACAAGCTTACATTGGAATTTATAACAAGAGGCTTATCCGCCAGCTTTCCCTCACATACCCACATTCTGCCCATAATTTTCTCCATTCTGCATCTCAGATATTCAACATCACAATTTAAAAGACCACTCCAGCCCTCTGGATGGGCACATCTGCCCCCATCCCAACTCCTGCACCTTCAGCAGGAGTTTCCCATCCTCGCCGCCGCAAATGTGCAGTGACAGCCTGTTGCGCTCCTGCCCGGAGACCTTAAGCCCTGTCAGTTCCAGGCTTTCAATCCGCGCTTCCTTGCTCCCAGGTTCCTGCCTCCAGATTTCCAACAATGGCTCGCCCTCCAGCAAAATGCGCAGTTCCTTATCGACCTGATGGCGGTTGCTGCCCGCCTCCACCAACGTATAGAAGAATTCCACCTCTCCCCGGACTGCTCCCAGCATGATATTTTCCCTGACCTTGTAGTCGCCGAAATATACGGTCTTCGCCTCGTCTTTGTGCTCCTGCAGAAGCCCGGCGTAACAAGCGCCTTTGGTGTAAAGGTTCTTACCCTGGAACGCCCTGCGGTTGCGGCAGATTAACTGCAGGGAATCCTTCATCCAGTCTCCCTCGAAGCCAGAACCGATAAGATAGGCTGCTGTCACAATCCTGCCCGCCAGCACTGCTTTCACCATCCCGGCAAACTTCATGTCACGCTGCTCATGGTTTTCCGGCAGCCTTCCCAAAAATGCCTCGCCTACTTCCACAACCATCGGTTCCGTCTTGCGGTTGCAGGAAAGCAGACGGCAATATACGCCATTCCCTTCCTCTTCCAGCAATAACACCTGCTGGTTCCACAAGGACGGCTCCTGGGATACCACATAGGCATAAAAGCTCTCCCTATGGTCCTGAATCTGTACCTGCTTTTCCAAAAACCCCAGTTTCTTTGCAAAACGCTGCAAAAATTCCACCGATTCCTCCGTCACATCTTCCAGGGAAAAGACGCACTTGGTGACCGCCGCAATCCCCTCCGCCGGAAGAGCCAGACGCAGCAGCTTGCGGAAAAAGACTCCCAGCAAATCTTCCGCCGCATACTCACGGTCCAAGGTGACAGTCTCTTTACGGAACGCACGTTTTAAAAGGTCCGCAGCATAATATCCTTCCCCGGACTCTGCCAGCCGTCTGCCCTCCTCGCCAAAACACCACTGCCCGCTCTGTTTGCGCTTACAGATTGCCGTGGGAATCAGATACATCTCTGTTCCTGCCAGCGTACTCTTGGTCTCCGGCTCTGTGAGCCCGGCATGGTAACAGCTAATCTGCATCCACTGCCGGCCTGCCTCTATTCCAATATACCATTCCTCTTTTGTCGGTCTCATTCTTACCTCCATGGCAAATCACAGCATATTTTTATGCAGCTATAGCAGCGTAAATTCCTGATTCACCATCTCATCCATCTGTCCATATGTCTCCAACTGCTTGAACAACGTAGCTTCATCTTTCATCTGCCATGCCGCCATCATATCATCTATGAGAACCGGACGGCTCTCTTCGCCGCCATCATCCAGACGCTGTTTTTCAATCTGCCCGCTCTCAGTTACTTTATACTCCCCATCTATCTCCTCTTTGATATAATAGGGGATATTTTCTTCATAAAAGAGAATAAACTCTTTGGCAAAAATCCCTTCGTACACCTGCTTCATTTCGCATTCCACATAGTTGGTATAGCCGACAGGAAGGTAATTGATAAAGACCTTTGCCTTAGGTGTGGTGCGGTACTCCACCACAGCACGGTCATGGAACATATATTTCTCCTGTATCTTCCTGGAAAAAGACTGGAAAAATGCAAAACAGCATCCCTCTCTCACCAGTCCTTCCAGGATAGGCGCTGCCAGTTCCCATTTATCTTGTGTAACCTCTTCCTCCTGGGCGCACCACTTCAAAAATGCCAGCCTACAGACACGGTTCAATGCATGGCCCCGGTGCAGCAGGTTTGCAATCCGCTCAAACACATAATCTTCCACAACAGCATCGCGGACCAGATACAGATGCGCCATCTGGCTTACATAAGCCTGAATCACCATATCTTTCCCCAGGTTCTTCACGTAACTCTCAAATACCTGCGCAAGCAGCGCTGAAAAATCCCCGGTATACAGGTAACGGCGCAGACAGCGCTCCTCCAGTTCGTATGTATCCAATTCAAACCCCCGCGCCGCCTCCCAAAGCTTTAACATCTCACCCAGGCTTCCCTCAAAATAACGGATAAGGTACAGCAGAATCCGCTCATTGTATTTGCCCTTAAGAAATACTTCCCGACAGAGCCCCAGCACAAAATGGTCTGCTTCTTCCACTTCCTCCTGCTCTAATTCATCCATTTGGTGGCAGATGACATACACAAGCTTGGAGGGCGAAATATGCTCAATGCCATACTTGACAAGAAGGTCATATACACGCCGATAATGGCGCCTTGCCACCAGAAGACGCATAATCTTCTCCCGCTCCCTGTTGCCGAGATTATCGAAAGACAGATTCAGCAGAAATTCGTCCAGCGCCTCACCAGTGTAATTATCGTAATAATAGGCGACCATCTGCGGGCGCAGTTCCTGACGGTACAGTTCGCTGATTGCCGGTGAATCCACCATCATCTGCAGGTAACCAAGGTCTTCCTCCTCAAAGGTCTGCCAGATTTTCTTCTTATCGAAATATTTCAGAAGGTACGGCAGCTTATCGGGCGCGCACGCGATGCCGCGCGCTAAGAATTCCTCACTGTCCAAAAGCGGCGTTACCTTCAGCTCCCCATCCGGCACAAAACGTCTGCCCCTGGCATCCTCCAACAATATCTGATAAGAACTTCCGTAAATCTGTACATAAGCCTTGCCATGGACAAGGGGCGCTACCTGCTCTTTCTCCAGACAATACTGACAAAGGATTACATTGCGGGCATTGGGATTATCACATAATACCTCACATGCAAAGAGCGCCTTCGCCATATGCTCCGCCCACTCGGGCGTCAAGAGCTCCGGTTTTAAGGCTTCTTTGTAGACTGCGGCAAGCGCGCGGTCAATCCTGCCGCCTTTCAGCTGCTTTAAGGCAAATTCATGGATATTCCTGCTGTAATGCGGCCATACATTTTTCCACTGGGACTTATTCTCAATCATCGCCTGGTAAAGCAAAGATTCCGCCTCGCCGCCAAAATTGCTATAAGACTGGAAATAAAGGACAATCTGCCTGGGCAGCTTTGCCATCTGTTCCTTATTGGCAGAACGCACCCAAGCTTCATGCAGACCGGCAATTCGTAATTCCTGCATCACGCCCAGCTGATACCATTTCCAATAGTCTTTGCCATAACGCTGTCCCTTGATACAATAGCTGCACACTGCCTGCAGGGATTCCCTGCCTGGATTTGCCTCATAGCAGGCTGATAGGATCTTATACCAGATAGGCTGATAGACCGGGATTTCCGGCAGCAATTTAACGACCTGCTCCGCCAACCCTTTGGTCATCGCCTGATGCTTGACTGCAAAATTGAGGACTTTCTTCTCAAAATCTGTAATCCGGTTCAAAAGATAAGGTTCTTTCTCTAATATCCGCAGAGCCTCCAGGTACAGCAGCACGCTCTCATTGTTGCCCTCCCGGATATACCTGACCACCGTCTCCAGCTTCCTTCCTTTGCTGTAATTAAGGTCCTCATCCAGGAACAAAAGTATCCACAGCAGCAACTCTTCTTCGCGGTTTTTGTTAAAAATCTTGCGGATTTTGCCGGTACAGCGGTTAACATAGCCTGTCTCCGGGTCCCTGAGGGTCCGCAGGTACAGGTAATACGCATACAGGGGCGTCTCCTTATCTACTTTGTTGCGCGGAAATGAATCCAGCACCCATTCTGCCTCCTGCCGCTGCTGGTTGGCAAAATACACCTGCGCTTTCGCCAACAGATACCAATAATTGCCCGGCAGCAGTTCCTGCAGCTCTTCTAAAATCTTCAGAGACTGCTTCGCCCATGTGCCCGTGCCTGTCTTGTGCGTGCCAAAGCTAAGATATGACTGGGCAAGCTGCGCCTGTTTTTTCTGGATTTCCCAAATGGGATGCTCCTGCCGTATAGGTTCTTTGGTGACGCAGACAGTAATCTCCTCTTTCTGGAACGGCGTCTGCAAGGTCAGTCTGCCAAAATTCTTGCCAGCGTGGAGTTCGTTCACATCAATCAGGTACTCCAATGTTCCGTGGCTACCCACAAAATCTTCATCTGTCATACGCGTCTTGGCGGGCTTCAACAGTTCTCCATCGGAAGATACCTCAATGGCAAGATGGCCCCATTCTTCTTTGTGCAGCACAATCTGCTGCTTCTGGGTCTCCGCCACGCCATGGAACTCCCGCTTCGCTTCTTCCACCGTAAACAGAACCCGCTGCTTCTTGCGGGAGGCAATCAGAAATTCCTCCACCTGCGCCCGCGTACATGGCCTGCGGCGCAGCCCCCGGAAAATCAAATGTTCCTCGCTCTCCCTGGACGTAAAAATTGCCTCAAACCGGGGCTGTGAAAAAGTCTTTACCGCCTCATCATAGGAAATGCGCGCCAGATTGGCGAACTCAAAGCTGCTCTTTATTTTCCCCTGGGAACTGTCCGGGTAATCCTTGCAGACAGACACCGAAAAAGGCAGCACATATTCTCCCTGGCTGCTGATAATATGGAACTCCCCGCTGTGCGTATCCCCAGCCAAAAGCCCCTCACTGTGAAATTCAAATTCCTGCTTTGCCGTTATCCCCTGAAATTCTTCCTGCAGGCACTTCATCCTCAGGCTGGTGGAACATACCTTGCCCGCTATGGAGACGTTCTCGCTGCTCTTTATCGTAAATTCGCCGCTATAGACCTCGCCCTCCAACATCTCAATTTCTATTTTCTCCGGGATACATTGCAACAGAGAAACTTCACGATAACATTTCCCTGCTGCCAACTCTTCTATTTTCTTCTGCAAATCGTCACCTGCTTGCTTTTTTATCGTAAATCGTTATAATGGAAACAGTTGATTTTATTATAAACGATTTAAATGCCTGTGTAAAGAAACGGAGGGGATTTTTGATGATTCAGCACAAAGACCATTTTCACGGAAGTGACTTAGAAAAAATTGAACAGATTTATGGGATTAAAAAAGAAGAAATTACAAGCTTCAGCGCCAATGTCAACCCGCTGGGCATTTCTCCGCTGCTGCGGGAAAGGCTGGCAAACCATATCGACGACATCACTGCCTATCCAGACAGGGAATATACCTCCCTGCGCAAATGTATCGCCGAATACGCAGATACCGATTATGAAAATATCATTATGGGCAACGGCTCTACCGAGCTGATTTCCCTGTTCATCCAGATTGAACGCCCGCAGAAAGCGTTGATTATCGGTCCCACCTATTCGGAATATGAGCGGGAAATTTCCCTGGGCGGCGGGACATGCCTGTATTACCCACTGAAGGAGGAGCAGGACTTTGCTTTAGACGCGCAGGACTTTACCTCCCATCTCAACGAGAGCATTGACCTTGTGGTTATCTGCAATCCCAACAACCCTACCTCGGGAGCCATCCTGCGACGCACCATGCGCAAAATCTTAGACGTCTGCAAGCAGAACGATATCTTCGTGATGGTGGACGAGACCTATGTGGAATTTGCCGATAATTATCAGGAAATCACCTCGGTACCGTTGACCGCATATTACAACAATATCGTCATCCTGCGGGGGACGTCTAAATTTTTCGCCTGCCCCGGTCTGCGCCTGGGCTATGCCGTCACCGGAAACCGGGACCTGATTAAAGAAATCAATACCAAGAAAAATCCCTGGACCATCAACTCCCTGGCTGCAATTTCAGGTGAGATTATGTTCCGGGATTCCTCCTACATCGCGCGCACCCGCTCTCTGATTTCACAGGAACGCAGCCGAATCTATGACCTGGTAACAGCAGATAGCAGATTCAAGGCATATCCGCCCAGCGCAAACTTTATGCTGGTGCGCCTTCTCGATGACTCCCTGTCCTCCGAGATGCTGTTCGACCAGATAATCCGAAAGAAAATGATGATTCGAGATTGTTCCACATTTCCTTTTCTCGACAATAAATACATCCGTTTTTGTTTCATGATGCCGGAGATGAACGATAAGCTCCTCTCCTGCCTGTTTAAAAGAAATAGTTGAGAATCAGGTTCACCACCGCGATGATGATAAAACTGATAATAATCGTTATGCAGCCCCTCAAAAATTGTTTCATGAATTAATACCTCTGCGTTACGCTTGTATATGTAAGGTTTTCACCACCAACATCAAAGATGGCGTAAGTACGATATTGCCCCCTCTGGGTCAGGGTAAAATCCTCCCCCATGACTTTACAGCCATTGGTGCTGGAGCCAACCCAGGATACCTTTGTCTTCCAAGTGCCATTGTCGTTGTACTGCAGACGCATGGTCACGGTAACGCGGCAAACCTTCTTTGCCATTGCGCTGGCATAAGCATGGGCGTTATTCCCATTGATAGCAAGATCTGCGGTAATTGACGATGTATTAATATACTGGGGATCAATGCCGCTCTCATCTCTCTGCGTTGCCCTGGCTTTCTGTGCCACATCTGGCGTCACCTCCTGCGCGGAAGCATAGTTACTGGCAGGAAATGCCACCAGAACGGCAAGCAAAGTCAAAGCTGCCAGCAATTTTTGTTTCCATCTCTGTCTCATCTTTTGTTCTCCTTTCCAAACTGTTTCTGTGAGTAATCCTTTTTACCCTCTATAATAGTAACAATCCAGCAAGGCAAAACATGACGCTTTTTGTCAATATTTTTTATTTTTTACACTTAAGGACAAAATACAGAACTAAGACCTAATAGCATTCACCATTATGGGTAGGCTTTATTCGGCTAACTGCAATCCCTCCGCCATTGCCAAAAACTCTTCTTTAGAGAGATTGCCAGTAAACACCAGCATATACTCTGCATTAGAAAGAATGAAGTTGTCATTATCGGAATCTTTGACATAATAACCTTCAAACTCGCCCACTTTGACCTGTTCCATGTTCTTCCTATTAGCAGTTATGTTTCCTAAATTTCCATTATCCTTCATACTCTGCCTAAAAGTAAATGTGTTTTCTTCCTCATTGATGTAATACATATAGTATATCCCAACACTCTCATCAAATCCCTCATCTGCTAACTGATACCCTTCAGGAACCTGCGTCAATTCATACTGATGGAATTCTCCATTAAAAATTTCTGCATCTTTCTCTCGGTTTTCTATCTCCACATAATCTCCATGCTGTTCCATCCAACTGTCATGCAGCCAGACAATAATCGGATTCGTGCCGCTTACGGTCGCGCCAAACAGACACACCATCAATACCACCATGGCAAGGACTGCCCGCCGAGAGCGGATGGGCCGCAGCAACGCCAGCAAGGAAATTTCCCTGTCGTCTTTCTTCTCTTTCTTGTCTGCCATTTTCCCTGTGCGCAGAAGTTCTTCCATAGAATGCTCAAACTGCGGTGAAAACTGATGCTTGGGGAATTCCTTGGGGCGTTTCTCATACTCCTGTTCTACCATCTGCGAGAAAGCCGCCTTCAGCAGTTTGTCCATCTCATCACAATCCGCGCTATCCATAGTATCCGTATTGTCCACGCTCTTCATATCATCCATGGTATCCGGGCTATCCATATGCTCCATATCATCCATGGCTTCCAGGATTTCCTTATTCTCTATATTATTTTTAGCTTCCATGCTGTCCTTGTTCTTTGTACCTTCCATGGTATCCACATTGCCCATGTTCTTCATGCCGTTCACGTCCTCCTTATTCCTGATATTTATAGCAAACGCAAAAAACATTGCGTTTACTATCATGCCTCCGGCAGGATGCGCACGGATGCACAGCGGAATTATGCCGCTTCGCAGCGTGTATCCGGCGCAGGAAACGAATCAAAACGCAAGCGCTTTGTCCGTTTCCTATATCTATCTTCTCCCCCTTATCATAGTAACAATCCAAGTGTCACAAACATGACGCTTTTTGCAATAGAATTTTCTAAAATTACCATTTTCTATCTTTTTTCCCAAAAAACGTTCTGTTTTTGTCCCCCATATTGTTATTATTTATAGGTGGAAATATTTTCATAACATCTGACAAAAAATCCTCTGGACACATTTTTTAAGCTAATGAAAATCTTACCACGAATCATCATTTAAGGCAACGGAAAGCAGAAAAATTAAGAAACGTCATGTTTTGTCTCTTTCAACTGTTACTATAATATAGAGGGACGATTTAAACATATCTAACAGAAAACCCCCGGAACGCCTTTGTGTTCCGGGGGCTTTCTGCTGTCTGGGGGCAAAATACCAATTACAGGCTGTTTCACAAGCCATATTCTTCATACATCCTCTGCTCAATAATACGCATTTTTCAAATTTTTATATTTTTTTCCAGAAAAACGTCATGTTTTGCCTTCTCCAACTGTTACTATTATAGAGGGGCAATTTAAACATAGATTATGGGAAGCCCCCGGAACGCTTTTTGCTCCGGGGGCTTCCTGCTGCCATGGGAGCAAAATACCCATTTACAGGCTGCTTCACAAACCATATTCCTCATACAGCCTGTCCTGGTAATCCTCATCTTCTATACTCCTTCTGAGGTCTTCCAGGCGGTTCTCTGACAACAGTTTTCCATATAACAAATTCAGGCGCTCTTTTTCCTGTTCCACTCCCTGTTTTATTCCCTGTTCCACTCCAGCCTTATGCCCTTGCCTGTATGACCACTCCTTCTCGCTTTTGATGTGCAGTTCCTCATTGTATTCAAATATACTCACTTCTATCGCCTCCGCTCGGTTCTTTGACAGAAAATCTGATAGGATTCCATGCCGGATGCAGTAGCCCACTGCCTTCTCCACCGCTTCCGGGAACGGCATTTCCTTCGCATACTCCCTCACCTTCTGTACATACTGCGCATACTCCCCTAACATCCGGCATGTCCCCAGCAATTCCGGGTTATACCCAAAGTTGATGTTATAGACTGTCACACACAGTTCCAAATCTGGTCGTTTATCCCTCTCAGATACCTTCTTCCCATAGGCAGATGACAGCCTAAGCGTCTCCCTCTCCGGTCGCGGGTCCATCCCATTATAGAACACGGCAAACCTCGGTGCCGGGATTGTGACTAACTGAGGACCATAAAGATTCTTGTCCTTCGTGAGCCCCTGCAGTACCTTAGCCACGTAAAACAGATCCCTCAGGGGCATATTGGGGTTGCCTGTGGACTGGTGCTCGTACAGCATCAGTTCCCAATCCAGCACAAAGGAAATGTCGTTCTTGTAATTCATGTAGACGGCATTCTCCAAGGTGGTGATTTCTAACTCCTCCGCATTCGTATAAGCTGTGCCGCCCAACGCATTATACAGGCTCAGCAGGTTCTCCTTTCCCGAAAACAGCCTTCGGAACACCGTGTCCTTATAGTTGCGCTGCACATTCAGGTTATCCCCATTGTTCATCCATTGTCCTCCTTATGTGGTTCTCTGCCCGACATGGGCATTCTGCAGATGCCGGAGGACTGCTTTCCAGAGCCTCCAGCCATATGAAATGTTGGTAATGTCTAAAGCATGGATTTTCTGAAATTCCAGATGTAAGAGATTGCTAGATTTGTTTGCCAGAAAATACACCTAACGGCAACCTGAATGATGTGGCAAGCTGCCTGAGGGGTATGCTTTTTATTAGCATATCATAGATTCCCTGGGATTGCAATTGCTTTGGAAATTTTGGCTGGCAAATTATCTTACCCAGATGGTTTCTTCTCATCTGGGCTGTCTGCCCAACATATCGAACATGCCTACTAAAACTTTGTCCTTTTTATTAGCTTGTTAAAATATTCATCTTCGGACATGGTTTCTATCACTTTTGCTCTATTCGTTTCATTAGATAACAAATCCATTTTATTTTCTACCATTCTTAAATCTTCTCTCAGCCTATAATAATATAGCCCATATTTATCCAAAATGTCCTCTACAATATCAATTTCTTCTACCGTAACCTTTGAGATTCCAAGGTCCTTTATCTCATTTAACGCCTCTAAATAATTAATAATAATTTCTTTCCGTTTATCAGCATCATCCAATTCTTTTGTCGCGTCAAATCTCAGAGTAAGGACATCGACAAGGAGATTACAGAATGACACTATTTCCTGCTGGTTTACAACGCTTTCATATTCCTTCGGATTATCCTTTGATAAGACATTTTTGCCGACACTGTCCAACATAATGTCCATTTTCTGAATCAAAGCCTTCATCTCATTCACGGAACTCTCAATTTTCCTGTCCTCTTTTTCATTCCTCAAAGAACTCAGATAATTTTTAAACATGTCAGCCCATTGTTTGCTGATAAATCCTTTGATATCGGATGACTTCTCAAATTCCTGGATTGGCAAAGTTACGATTCCCTTTATTTCCTTGATGAATCTGAAAACGTTTATATTTTTGGTCGTGGGAAACGCCACTACTTTATTTTCCTTTTCTATGGACTCATAATTGGCATCGTATACGCCATATTCCGCCATAACCTTTTTATCTATCATTACAAATATAGGGATTCCAGATTCCACCCCTGTCCTGAATTCATTTCGCGTAACAGACAAATATTCCTTAAATTCATCCTTGTCTTCCCCACTGGCGGCGCTTCCGTATTCACCTCCAATGATAAGAATAACCATGTCAGAATTCTTCATAGATTCATAACAAGATGTATCCAGATTCTTTCCAGGTGTATACCCAATATCTCCATCTTCAAACAAGACTGGTTCATAACCATACGAACGAATAAAATTCGACAAATCTTCTCTGATATATTTCAAATCATAAAAAGTAGAACTAACAAATATTCTTGGTTTCATGCCCCTTATCCCCTTTCCCATGTATTTAACTATAATAATACAATTTTCTACAATATTTCTCAATCATTTTTCATTAATTCATGAGGAAAGCTGGCATTTTATTGCTTGACACGGTTTATCCAAACATCTATCATATATATGTAAAAATGCGAATTCAAATAGGAGGATGGCTGCTCATGCGAAATAAACGCTTCTATTATTTTTTAATCGTTCTATCCATAATTTTAATTGCAATATCACTTAGCGTATTAAATCATACAAAACTTATAGCCCCTATTGTTATAGCTATAAGTATTTATCTATTTTTAGGGGCAATAATTAAATTATGCAAAACCAACAATAA
>CANOFO010000044.1 GCA_947565305.1 uncultured Lachnospiraceae bacterium
TTTGACAGCGTAGCGGTGGCTACGGTTAGAAAATTCAACGAAGCAGATGCGCGAACAGACAAGTGAGTTTGACTAATCATCAACGAGACAAGACACTAGCACCATCACCATACCATCCTCCCGAGGATTCTCATAAAAATTCCTGCGGATGCCGCAGTTGCGAAATCCCAGTCCCTCATATAAATGAATGGCATTTTTGTTGCTTGTGCGCACCTCCAAGAATATTCGGGAAATCCCTTTATCCTGCGCCTGTTCCAGAAAATATCCCATCATCTGCCTGCCCACGCCATGACCCTGCTCTTTCGGCATTACGGCAACATTCGTAATCTCCCCCTCCTCAAAAGAACGGTACATGCCGCAGTAACCTATAATAGTATTATGTTTCAGGACTACCACAAACAACGTATCCTGCAGCAATGCCTGCGCAAACGATTGCTCCGTCCATGGACGTGAAAAAACTGCCCGTTCTATCGCTGCTACAGCTGGGATATCCCCCTCTCGCATATGTCGGAAATATAGTTGTCCTGACATAAACCCTCCTCATATTTTCACGACTGCTGCTCCTGCGCCAGACGTTCCCGCTCCGCCTGGGACAGACGCAGATAGTCCGGTCTGTGTCCTGCTGCTGTCTGGACTTTCCCTTCCTCAACGTAGAGGAATGCCAATGCTGCCACAGCTGCCCCGCGCTGCTTATTCATATGTGCCGGGGCAAAAGAAAACGGAACTTTACAGTTTTCCTGAATATATTCATGAAAAACCGGAACTCCATCCCCTAAAAATACAACCTGACGGTTTAGCTGATTGATATTTGCAATAATCTCATCTATCCCAACTGCACATTGCTCCCTTATCACCTGCATCTTTCCATCCAAAAACTCATACAACCCGGTATAAGTCTGGTTTCTCCTGGCATCCATCAGCGGACATACCACATCGCGGCTGCCCCACAGATTAAAAGCAAGCCCATCTACCGTGGGAATCTCAACTAAGGGCTTGCCCAGCGCAAACCCTAACCCTTTGGCGGTTGCGGAACCGATACGCAATCCGGTAAAGGAACCGGGACCCTTGGCAATCGCTATGGCATCTATGGTATGCAGGTCAAGCTCAATCATTTTTACAATTTCATCCAACATGGGCAGCAGCGTCTGGGAGTGGGTCTTTTTGTAATTTACAGTATACTCCGCAAGCAGGTTCCCTTCTTCCGCTACTGCCACGCTTGCCACCAAACCGGAGCTGTCAAGTCCTAATATTTTCATTTATCATCCTCTCCTTTGGATTTCCTTCATGGTAATCCTACGGTAGTCAAAGCCTCTTTCCAGGTCTTTGTCAATGCAAATCTCCAGGTAGCGCTCCGGCAATATTTCCTGAATCCGGTTTGCCCATTCAATCATTGTCAGCCCCTGTCCATAGAAATAATCCTCATAGCCAATCTCTTCCATCTCTTCTACATCGCCAATGCGATAGACATCAAAATGATAAAAGGGCATTCTGCCCTCCTCGTATATCTGCACAATCGTAAAAGTAGGGCTGCTGATTGGCTCTTTAATCAAAAGCCCTTTGGCAATTCCCTGGGTCAGCACTGTCTTGCCCACGCCCAAATCGCCAATCAGGGTATAAACCTCCCCGGGCCTTGCCTGTTCTCCCAGCTTCTCTCCCAGCCGAAATGTCTCCTCTGGAGAAAAAGTCTCTATTGTCTGCATACATCCCTCCATTACCCTGAGCGAAAAGGCTTCTTCGCCCTGCATGAAATATCCGTCATTCTGCGTTAAATGGATTCATCTTGAGCCTGTATCCTTCCAGATGGTTGATGGCAAGCCCCAGGATGGTCTGATACTCCTCTCGGATTGCTTCTTTGGGAATGATATAGGCATTTAAACGGCTGCTGTAAATCAAGAGCTGATTTTTGGTGGAAACCATCTTATAAATCTGATTCCACTGCAAATCTGCCGTCTGCTCTCCCTGGGAAACATGCACGCCATCATCGTCAATCTTATAATGCAAGGCATTTTTCAGGACGTCCGAAGATGAAATCTGTTTCTTGGAGCGCAGATAGAGATTGCCCGGCACATATATAAGGAAAAGGATTCCCAACAGGATGTAAATAATTGTGTACATCAGATTTACCTTGCCGAAGGTCAGCCCCGCCATGATAAACACCCAAACGCCCACAAGCGTGGCGATAATGCCCTGGAATCCATGGTATGCATGGTAAAGGTTAAAGCGAAACATATCTTTATCTGTAATTGTAACTTCAAATTCTGCCGACATTTTACGTGCTCCTTTCCTACGCGGACATTATACTCTTTTTGGGCGCTTATCTCAAGTTATTTTTAATCATATAATGCTTTCATTCTAGATTTCGCGTAAAAGATTGACCATCTCAATCGCTGTGCAGGCCGCATCGTAGCCTTTATTGCCAGCCTTCGTTCCGGCGCGCTCAATCGCCTGTTCAATATTGTCCGTAGTCACCACGCCGAAAATCACCGGAATCTCTGTCTTCAGGCCTACGGCAGCTATGCCCTTGCTGACCTCAGCACATACGTAATCGTAATGGCTGGTAGCGCCTTTAATCACCGTACCCAGGCAGATTATGGCATCATATTTGCCACTCTCAGCCATTTTCTGGGCAGCAAGGGGAATTTCAAACGCCCCCGGAACCCAGGCAAGCGTGATATCCCCATCCGATACGCCGTGACGCAGCAGAGCATCCTCTGCGCCTCCCACCAGCTTCGATACGATAAACTCATTAAACCTGGCTGCTACAATACCTACTGTTATTTTGTTTGCTACAACATTTCCTTCTAATACTCTCATTTTCATTCTCCTTTTTGATAATCTACTATGTTATGCATTTTCATCTGCACTGATAATCTGTAATGTTATGCATTTTCATGTGCTTTAATAATTTGTCATGTGCTGCATCTTATTCTGTTTCGTCTTTAGGTAAAATACGTCCGTTTTTTTTGCTGGCATCTGGATTGGCACCCGCTCCTCAATCGATATTCCATACCCGGACAGCCCGGTAATTTTCTTGGGGTTGTTCGTCAGCAAACGCAACTTCCTGGCTCCCAAATCGTGGAGAATCTGGGCGCCGATGCCGTAATCCCTGAGGTCCGGCGCAAACCCCAATTTGACATTCGCCTCCACCGTGTCAAATCCCTGTTCCTGCAGTTCATAGGCTTTCAGCTTGTTAATCAGCCCGATGCCGCGCCCTTCCTGACGCATATAGAGAAGAATCCCCCTGCCCTCCTCGGCAATCGCTTTCATTGCCGCCTCAAGCTGTTCTCCGCAGTCACAGCGCCCGGAGCCAAACACATCCCCGGTAAGGCATTCCGAATGCACGCGGCACAGCACTGGCTTCCCATCTGAGACATCCCCCATGGTCAGCGCAACATGATGCTCACCGTTCAGCTTATTGACATAGCCGTAGATTTCAAATTCGCCATACTTGGTCGGCATCTTCGCATGCGCCTCCTGCTGCACCAGGCTGTCAATGTCCATACGGTAACGTACCAGGTCCGCCACGGTAATCACGGTCATCCCAAACTTAGCTGCCAGCTCCAACAATTCCGTAGTGCGCATCATCGTCCCATCTTCCCGCATAATCTCACAGCAGAGCCCACAGGGTTTTAATCCGGCAAGCTGCGCCAAATCCACAGTTGCCTCCGTGTGCCCGGTGCGCTTTAAGACGCCGCCCTCCCTTGCTTCCAGGGGGAACATATGCCCCGGCTTGCGGAAATCCTCTGGCCTTGCACCATCCTTCACCGCCAAAAGTGCGGTCTGGGAACGCTCAAACGCTGAAATCCCGGTATCTGTATCAATACCGTCAATCGATACTGTAAACGCCGTCTGGTGATTATCTGTGTTTTGCTCCACCATCTGTTTTAAACCAAGCTGCCGGCAAAGTTCCTTGCTCATAGGCATACAGATTAAACCTTTTCCATGGGTAGCCATGAAATTGATATTCTCCGGGGTGGCAAACTGCGCCGCGCAGATAAAATCCCCTTCATTTTCCCGGTCCGGGTCGTCTATCACCATCACAATCTTTCCTTGGCGGATATCCTCTAATGCCTGCTCCACTGTATCAATTTTTTTGCCCATTTTTGCACTTCCTTTCTTAGAAAAATATATGTTCTGTCAAGTTCCATTCATCCATCAGCAAAATCCATATTCTGCCAAATCATATTTATCCGTCAGCAAAATCCGTGTTCCATCAGAAATTTTTCACTTATCCTGCTCGGCTCTTTCTGTTCGCGGACAGCCATAAATTTTTCTATATATTTCCCAACAATATCGCATTCTATGTTGACAATGCTGCCAATTGTCCGCTCCGTCAATGACGTCTCCTGTCTGGTATGCGGGATTACCGATACCTGAAAATCCCGCGCTGTGGCATTTGCCACCGTAAGGCTGATTCCATCCAACGCCACGGAGCCTTTCTCCACGATATAACGAAGCAGTTTCTCCTCCGCTTCCACCGTGTACCAGACAGCAATTTCCTCCTGGCGGATATCGGCAATCCGCCCACAGCCGTCAATATGCCCGGAGACAATATGTCCTCCAAACCTGCCATCTGCCGCCATGGCCCGTTCCAGATTCACAGTACCAGGCACAGCAATCTCTGACAGGCTGCTGCGGCGCATAGTCTCTGCCATCACATCTGCCGTAAAACTGTCTTTTGCCATGGAGGTCACGGTCAGGCAAATGCCATTGACGGCAATGCTGTCCCCTACCTTCGTCCCTTCCAGCACTTTCCGGCAGCGAATCTTTACCTGCGCCGACACGGTACCCTTTTTGATTTCACAGAGGGTCCCCGTCTCTTCTATAATTCCCGTAAACATAATCTCTCCTTTCCGATTCTCCCTGTAATACAGAGGTCCTTTCCCATACGCGAAACCTCCACATCCTCAAGTTCCACCGCATCTTTCATCTGCAGAATCCCTGTACCTTCCACTGGCGATTTGGCTTTCGCGCCCGCCACCAGTTTAGGCGCCACAAATGCATAGACCCTCTGGACCAATTTCTCCTGCAGCATGGAAGCATTGAGGGTCCCCCCGCCTTCCAGAAGGATGCTGTCAATGCCGCGTTCGCCAAGTTCCTGCAATAACTGCTGCAAATCCAGTTCGGGAGTTAACAGTCTCGAATTTATTAATCCTGGACTTAACCGTTCAGGGCTCGACAAATCTGGGCTTGGTTCTCCCCCCTTTAAAGGGATTTCCAGTAAAGTAATCCCTTTGTCTCTTAGATACTCTACGGTTTCTTCCACTGTTCTGGCACATTCCCCTGTTCCCACATTTTGTGAGCAGATTTTCTCTCCAAGGCCCCTTGAAGCACGAAATGCTTCTGCCGCCTGGCTATTCCAGGCAACGATTGTCTCAATCTCCCCGGCTGTCCTTACAATCTGGCTGTCCAGAGGAATGCGAAGCCTCGTGTCACAAAGGATACGCACTGGATTCCTGCCCCCTGCCATCCTGCAGTTGAGCAATGGGTCATCCATCTGCACTGTGCCAATGCCAGCCATAATCCCCCGGTATCGGTTGCGCAGACACTGTACATAATCTCTTGATTCCGCACCGGACACCCAACGCGAATCGCCTGATTCACAGGCAATCTTCCCATCCAATGTCATGGCATACTTCATTGCTACAAAGGGCAGCTTTTCCTCCATATAATGGAAAAAGACCTCATTCAATGTCCTGCATTCCTTTTCCAGGATACCCACTTCTACCTCTATGCCATGTTCCCGCAAAATATGGATACCTTTTCCTGCCACCTTAGGATTGGAATCCAAGCAGCCCACATATACTTTTTTGATTTTCTTCTCCAGAATGATATCGGTACAGGGCGGGGTCTTGCCATGATGGCAGCAAGGCTCTAAATTCACATAAAGCTCTGCCCCTTCTGTATCCTCCTGGCAATGCAGCAGTGCATTGCGCTCCGCATGGAAGCCTCCGTATTTTTCATGATAGCCCTGGGCAATCACTCTACCATCTTTCACCACCACACAGCCTACCATGGGATTCGGCGATACCTGCCCTTCTCCCTGTCTTGCCAACGCAAGAACCTTGCGCATATAATCCTGGGGCGTACGAAAACATTCTTCCATCTGCTCATTCCTTTCCTAAAATTAAAGATTAGTTTTTGTCCCGGTTTGTTCCCTTTAAAAACGGAGAAATATGCTTATATATCAGCACCGTAATCACCACACTGAACAATCCTTTCACCAGCGTGAAAGGAGCATTGAATACAATCAGGCATTGCAGGATATTCCCAACTCCCGGAAAAATCGCCTGGTATGCTGATAAGATTGCATCCTTGGCCATAAAATTATAATAAAACGGATAGACTATATAATAGTTTGAAACTATACTGACCACCGCCATCAGAACCGCCCCCAGCAGCGCTCCAAGAATCGCACTCTTCCTGCCTTTCCATTTCCGGTAAACCAGCCCCGCCGGCAACACAAAACATACACCAAGAAGAAAATTGGACAATTCTCCTACGCCTCCCGTTGTAGACATAAACAGATGCAGGAGATTCTTAATCAGGCAGATTGCCACGCCGCTCACAGGCCCCATGGCAAAGGCGCCTATTAATTCCGGCAAGTCCGATAAATCCATCTTGATGAACGGCGGCATAATAGGTACGGAAAATTCCAGGAACATTAAAACAAAGGCAACCGCAGACAACATGGCTGTCATTGTCATCTTCCAGGCATTCGCCTGATTTTTCGTTGGTTTCGTTATGGTATCCATTGTCAGAAAACCCCTTTCATATCATGTAGGCACTCATATTACATTGTTCTGGCAGATAGGCTTTTGCACGGCAAAACTTTCCTTGCAGAATCGAGTAGGGAAGATTTATCTTATCCTACTCGCGCGCGGGGCGCAGCCGCTTCAGCGGCATAGTTCCTCTTGCGCCCCTGTGCACAAAAAGCCCTGAATCTTCCTAGATTCAGGGCTCTTATACATCCATTACACCTGTACAAATAAGCTTCTTCTCCCATCCAGACTATACTGTCGGTTTTGGATTCTCACCAAATCATGCCTTGCGGCTCACGGACTTGCCCTCCTCGGAGGTATCACCATCGGTCGGGAATTCCACTCAGTATCCAGGCTCTCGCTGCTTACGCAAAGCTGCTGAATACGAAATGGGCACCCTGCCCTGAAGAACTATTCATTTATGGTCTTATTCTACTCTTCTGTAAAATATCTGTCAACCACTATTTTATTTCTTAATCTTCATGGTCTTTTTGTAACCCGTAGAAGATTTAAATAGCTTTTTGTATTTTGCCAATTTAGATTTCGGGCACTGGATAATGGCCTTTTTGTTAATTCCCTTAATCGCATTCTTGCCTACGCTCTTCAATGCCGTGCTGCTGATTTTGATTTTTTTCAGCTTTGCACATTGCTGGAATGCACCAGATTCAATCTTGGTGACATTTTTGCCTATGGTCACGCCGGTCAGCTTCTTATAGCCTTTGAATGCATTTTTGCCAACAGAGGTAATCTTAAAGCTCTTGCCGCCAATCTTGACAGTCGCGCCGATTTTCACGCTCTTAAGCGACTTGCTCTTACCGCCAACGACTGTAACGGTACCTTTGCCATCCAGCTTGGCATTTGTGATTTTATATTTGTAACTGCCCACAAGATATGTGCCATTCTTCTTCACGGTAATCGTGAAATTCTTCGTCAGGCTCTTCTCATACTTGCCGATTCCGGCTATCGTCACGGTTGCCGTGCCAATGTTCTTGTTGTTTGCATAAGTAAGCTTATAATCTGTATCTTTCACCAGCGCTTTGCCGCCATAAGCCACGCTTACCGCCGGGGTAATTTCCTTGCCATTGTCATAAATCTGCGCCGGGATAGCCGCAACCGTTGCCTTGCTGATGTCAATCTTGTCTTCTGTTGTGATAGGTGGCTTGGAAGTAATTATTTCCTGATATTTCTCTTCTGCCGCAGTCAGCGTATTGAAATTCGTCACCAACGCTTTCTGTGCAGCAGACAGCTTATTGTAAGCCTCCCTCGCCGCTTCAATCTTTGCTTTGCTGTCTGCGCTTCCATCTACCGTGCCGATGCTGTTGATTAATTCTATGACTGCGTCTGCCGCTTCTTTATCTTCTTTGTCCTTGTCATCATCACCGCCGCCTGTGCTGTCGATTGCCATCTTGCCGACGCAGAAATCATCCACATGGGACCATGCGCCGCCTGTCATATTGCCGGAAATACCAATCGTGAGCGTACCGTCTTTGACTTCTGCCACCAGACCGATAACTTCGCCTTTGCTGTTTACGCTGATACTTGGAATATCTTCCCTGGCAAGCAGTTTTCCTGTGGCATCTTTGGCATAAATATACAATTCATCTTCTGCCTTAAAGGTCGAATCTGCTTTGACATTGACTGCGTAAAATCCATTCTCAAGATTCCTCAACGTCTGCTTTAATTCCACTGTAAAATTGTTCTCAGACCAAATATTATAGCCGCCTTTGCCGGAAAGCACATCCGCTGCTCGAGTCGTCTGCTTTCCTGCTGATCCGGTATTCGTCCAGTCTGTATCTGCATTCAACGCATTCTCAAAATCTCCATTTGGCACTGTGACTGCTTCTGGGATAACTAAATTTGCCACATATGTTTCATTTCTTACTACGGTTACCTTATCGGAAACACCCTGGACATTGACACCCCCTTTGGCTGCCAAAACCTGGTAGGTGTCCTCAATCACCTGTATACTGTATGTTCCGTCCGCGCCTGTCTTAATGGTATAACGCTTGTCACTGGCTTTTGTCTTGCAGCCGCGCAGCGTTACTGTGGCATCGGCAACCAGTGCCCCCGCTTTATCCCTGACGGTTCCGGTTATCGTACCCATGGCGCTCTGCATCGTCTGCTGTTCCACTGTGGCAGTCCCGCCAACGGTAACTGTAACCTCCGTCTGCTCCGGTGATACATAACCTTCTTTTTCTATCTGAACGGTATATTTTCCTGCCAGAATATCGGAAACCGTAAATGTACCGTCCGCCCCGGTCGTTGCCTGAATCACGTCCCCTCCTTTTGTCAGGGTAACCGTAACTCCGGCAATGCCAGCGCCTTTTCCATCTACAACCTTGCCGGTTACATTCCCGCCCTGATTGGTAACTGTAACTGCCGGCACTTGTGCTTCCTGTCCCGACGTCACTGTCACTGTCTGCGTTACTCCTTCAATCATGCAGGAATTTACAGCAACAGTCACCGTGTATGTTCCTGCCTTAACAGGAGATACTGTATAAGTCCCGGTTCCGCTCTCCAATTTGCCTTCATAGACATAAGCAACGGTTCCGTCCTCGGATTCCACTGTAACTGTCACATCCTTTGCCACATCAGAAGTAATCGGCACCTTAATGCTCTCCGTATCTGCTGTCTGCTCCCCTGAGCGCACAAATGTCACATCATCCACAAGGGCAGAAGCGTTTGCTTTTCCCTTGGCAATAAAACCTATCTCAGCTTTCCCGCCTGTGACAGTGACATCTTGCAATGTCACTTCCGTATAAGCTGTGTGTGCCTGATTAATCAAAGCTTTCTTGGTCAAACTGCCAGATTTTGCGTACATGCTTAATTCGTCAAACGTTCCGCTGTTTTTCACCTTGGCTGTCAGATTGTAGGTTCCATCCGGCAGAGCCACAGCATCGGCAGTCGCAGTGTCCTGCGCGATAACCTGAGATACCTTGCAGTCAAAATCTGCGGAATCGCCTAATTTTAAGGCGTATTTACCAGTAACCTTGTCTTTGTTGTTGCTGATGGGGGAATTTCCGCCCTGAATAGTGTTGGTCCAGCCCGCAAGCTCTTTCAAATCCACGCGGTCTGCATCAAAGCTTCCGTTCTTCACATAGTTATTGGACGCGTGTACCGTCCATTTTCCTGTTGCAAGGTCTAAATTCCAGGCACTCAAAGAGTTAAAACACGGCGTTCCGTCTGCTTTAAAAGATAATGGGCACCACTGGTTATAGCCCAGCCCATTTCCTGCAAAATCCGCCCAACGGTCACCGCAGAATATCACGGTCTCCTGCTCGCTTCCCTGAACCGTATAGAAAAATCCAGTCTGTGTAACATGGCAGAAATCATCACTGCTGCCGTCCATCAATTCCATTTTGCCCGCTGCCGTAAAGCTGTCCAGATAAGAATCCTCCAGGCTGTCTAATACCATGTAATAAGCATGTGAAGCATTCCATCCATACAAGTCCGAAGCACATACATAATATTTATCGTTGTATTTAAACATACAGTTGCCTTCACGTCCTGCACCCTGGTAAATCTTATGCGATGGAGCAAGGCCAATCTTACCGCCTTCCTGCGCTACAATCTTGGAGAGGAAAATCCTGCCCCTGCCGGAGCCGTAAGAATATACGAGATAACTCGTTCCGTCATCATCGGTAAACACGGTCTGGTCGCCCGTGTTGGATGTCCCGCCCGTGTAATCCTTCATGTTGATACGCTGATTCCAGGTAAACTTACCGTCCGGGGTATCCGAAGTCAGCACAAGCACCTGCTTACTGAATTGATCGGTATCTATATTTCCGTCCAGAGAGTTATCCTCATCCGGGCATTCATGCTGTACCAGCAGCGCATATTTATCGCCTACCTTGGCAACGCCAAGACGACCTACCCAGGCAACCTCCTGGTTATTCATCTCCGGCCTCTCGCTGACTTCTTCCCGGTCCACAACAAGCCCCTCATACTTCCATGATACGAGGTCTTTGGAGGTATAACAGGTAACGCCCACAAACTCCGGGGAAGGATCTGTCGAATACGGACCTGCAGCGGGATTCTTGGCATACTTCTCCGCCTCGTCATATTTCACGCCATACCAGTAATAAGTGTCGCCAAACTGAAAGATTCCGCCGCCCTGGGAATAGATGACATTACCGTCCGTATCACGCCAGAAGATGTCATTCTGGATGTCCGCATCGCCCTCTTTCCTGGCTGGCACTAAGGCTTCGATCGCCTCCTCTAATGCTTTGTATGCCTGTGTAATCTCAGTTTCTGCAGCATCTGCCTTTTCATATACTGTCTGCGCATTTGTCTTAGCTGTTGTCAATGTTTCAAAAGAAACTGCTGTATAATCTTCTGCCGTGTATGTATTGGCAGTGTCCAGCAGCGTCTTTAACTGCTCTTTGGTATAGACTACTGGGGCATCTGGAAGCTTGCCCATACGGAATTCGTCTATGTTAGCCCAGGCATTTTTCGTTAGCTTTTCACCACAGAATCCTACCGTGACAGGTGAATCACCTACTTCCACTGTCAAACCGGCAGCTTCCCAGGTATCAGTTGCAGCAATACTTTCCTGCGAGAGAATGTTTCCCTGCGCATCTTTGACATAGGCATAAAAAACATCATTCTCTCCAAATGTCCCTGCCTGCACCATGAAACTGATTGCATAAGTTCCTGCTTCTAAATCTGACAATGTCTGATAGACATCAAACTTAAAATCGCTTCCCAGCCATATACGAAAACGGTTTGCTCCCGAATATGTATTTTTCGCCTCTACTTTCTGCGTTACACCAGTAGATCCAGCGGCAACATTCCAATCTGCCGCACTAAAATCATTATTATCAAATTCCCCATTAGGAACTGTAATTGGCACAGGAACCTGTAAATCCTGCTCAATCTGAGCTCCGGAATCCGCTGTTACAATCTGTGCCACTGCACGTACATTATCAGGGTTAGCCTCTTTTAAATCGGCATCATACGGATATCCTACCATCTGATAAATACCAGCCGGAACTTCCTTAGAATATTTACCTTCTGCATCTGTGGTGACCGTATAACGGCTTCCCCCATCCTTCGCGCTGCGTTCCCTCAACGTTACCGTCTTATCCGCTAACGCTGTCCCATCCGCTGCCAGGAGCGTCCCGCTGATAGTTGCATTCTGTCCACCTGCCGTATCTGCGAACACCGGCTGCGATACGCCGGAGAGCAGTGAGACTGACATGGCAAACACCAATAGCTTGCTAATAAATTTTTTCTTCATCTCATCCCTTCCTTTCTTAGGGCAACATATACTTACCGTATATATCATTGGTTCTAAAAGCATCCCATTGCGCATTGTTGCGCAATTTTGTTTCTATAATATAATTATAAAACGTTCTGTTTTATATACAATATCAAAATTTGCCAAATATAACATCTTCTTTTTGTTAAAAATGCGCGGTTACCGCAACTTTAGTTGCGCAATCCTCATCAATCCACACCGCTTGATAATACGTGCCATACGTGCTATTCTATTTTCGAGAAAGATAGGTGGAGTATGAGAGATAAAGAACTGCTTAAACTACTAAAGAAAAACGGATGGAACGTAGTCCGAATACTGGACTAAAATAGTATTATTTAAATCAATATTAGGAGGTTATGACTATGTTATTTGTTTATCCCGCCATCTTTCATAAAGAAAAAGAGGAATTCTGGGTAGAATTTCCTGATTTAGAAGGTTGTCACACTTATGGCTCTTCAATCTCTGAAACGATGGAAGCAGCGCAAGAAGCTTTAGCTAGCTATCTCCTCACCTTACTGGAACAAAACAAAACACTTGCCACTCCATCCAATATTTCTGATTTTCACGTAGAGGACGGCTTTTCATCTCTCGTAACTTGTGATATCAATCAATACAAAGACACAAAAGCTGTCAAAAAAACTTTGACTATACCAGCTTGGCTGAATGACCGAGCCATGTCAATGGGCGTCAACTTCTCTCAGGTTTTACAGGAAGCGCTTCTTTCAAAAATACAATCATTATAATATTGCCGCACCGATTTTGTCGGTGCGGCAATTACGTGTTTGGAACTCTGAATTCTTTTATCTAACTTTCACGGTAACAGTTACTTTGGCTTTCTTATTATTTGCTGCAGTAACTGTGATTTTTGCAGTTCCTTTCTTGATTCCTTTCACCTTACCTGTAGAATCAACAGTTGCCACTTTCTTGTTGCTGGTCTTGTAATTCAGCGTACCTGCTGTGTTCTTGGGCAGGGATACCTTAATCTTAGCTGTCTTCTTCTTTTTCACCGTAATGGTCTTTTTGCTCTTGAGAATCAGCTTCTTGGGCGCTGCTTTAACAGTTACCTTACAGGTGAGGGACACCCCATCTACCTTTGCTGTGATAGTAATTGCCTTCTTGTTGGCTTTCTTGGCTACAATCTTACCGTTCGTAACCGTTGCCACTTTCTTATTGCTGGTGGTCCAAGTCACTTTCTTCTTCGTGCCGTTCACCTTAAGTGTAATTTTCTCTTTTACGCCCAGAGTCAGCTTGGTCTTGCTGAGGCTGACTACGGTTACCGTACAGACTGCCGACTTAGTTCCAACAGCCGCTGTAATCTTAGCAGTTCCTGCTTTCTTAGCCGTTACTTTACCATTTACAACAGTTGCAACCTTGTTATCACTTGAAGCCCAGGAAACGCTGCCAGCATTGACAGGATTTACCGTTGCTTTAAGCATAATGTTCTTGCCTGCTGCCAGAGTGACTGCTGTCTTGTCAAGGCTTACTTTTATGTCATTATTACCTGTTCCTGCAGATGTTACCATCACCGTACAGGATGCCGTCTTGTTATTTTTGGTTGTTACCGTAACCCTGGCAGTCCCTGCTTTTACTCCGGTTACCGTTCCATCCTGAGCTACTTTCGCAACATCTTCCTTATCAGACTTCCAGGTAAGCGTCTTGTCTGTAGCATTAGCCGGCGCTATCGTTGGCACAAGCTTAGCTGTCTTTCCTTCTTCCACACTGAGCGTTGTCTTATCCAAAGTTATGCCAGTTATCTCAACCTCAGCAGTGCCAGCAGATGTTACCGTCACATCACAAGTTGCCGTCTTGTTATTCTTAGTCGTTACAGTAATCCTGGCAGTTCCTGCCTTTACCCCGGTTACCGTTGCTTCAGTCGTTCCGTCCGATTCTACTTTCACAACCTCCGGCTTATCAGACGTCCAAGTAAGCGTCTTGTCCGTAGCATTAGCCGGCGCTATCGTTGCAGTGAGCTTTGCTGTCCCGCTTTCTGCAATACTGAGCGTTGTCTTATCCAGACTCACGCCGGTTATTTCAACAACATCCGGATCTGCAATGGCATTCTTAAACGTCTGAATTGCAGCAGCCAAAGTTGACGTTGCGCCAGTAACATAATCTTTCGTTACCTCTGTGGTCAAAGCTGTGTTCTTCGCAGCCTCTGCTGTTTCTTTGGCTGTCTTTAAGGTATTGAAAGCCTCTTCATTCTTAGTCTTATTTTCTTCAGTAAGAAGCCCTCCTGCTTCTGCAATCTTCTCATCTAATGCCTGAATATCAGCAGCTTTTCCGTCATAAGGCGTAACGAACGCTGCTTTCAGCGTTGCTTCCGCTGCCTTCAATGCAGCTTTTGCATCTTCAATGTCATTTAAGGTTGAGATGGACTTATCCTTAACCGCTTTCACTGCTGCAGCAAATGCATCTCGAGCTGCCTTGGAATAAGCTACCTCATATTCTGAGATTCCTGTAACCCTTGTCTCAAACTCATCAATATAGGACGTGAGCGCCGCCTTATCCTCAGCGGTTGCCGGCTGGTTCTTCCCTGTTTCCGAAAGTTCCAATCCATCTGCCGCAGCAATCAGATTATCCAACGCCTCCTGCACTTGTGAATCCGTTGCATATTTGTCTGCCATAACAGCTTCTGCTGCATCTAAGGCTGCCTTGAACGGCGCCCAGGTCTCTGACGTATAATTTGCCTCTTTATTAATCTTGACTTGGTTAATCTTTGCCTGCAATGATGTCTTATCTGCAAGCTTCTCCTTATATTTCAAGGTAATCACATTCTTGGAAGCGCCAATGCCGTCATCTGCAGTTACCATAAGGCTTGCAGGATCGCTTGAAACATACTCATAAGCAATGATTCCTGTACCATCGCTGGCCGTTACAATTTTCTCGCTGTCAGGCACTTCATATGTGTATGCTCTGCCAACGACTGCCTCCACCCGTTTCGCTTCCTTGATTTCGCCGATGGCGTCATCACCGCTGACTGCCATATACTTAACCGTCACCGGGGCTAGGACAGGCTTAAGGGCAACCTTCAGGGCAGGGGCTTTTTCTGGATACGCTGCAGCCGTCCCTGCTTCTTTCAGGCCATATATGCGTACGCCGCCAGTAGGTATCTGCAGCCTGAGCACAACAGAGTTCTGACCTTTCTTAACGGCATTCTTCAGCGCCCTTGTCACATCTACTTCCACAATTTGATCTAACGATCCATCTTGCTCCTGGTCTGCTGCATATTCTTTTTCCTGTACGAAATCGCTCCACATGGTCGCAGCATAGCTGTAATTGTCATCCACGGCGGGGAATGCTTTCTCCCCCTCCGTACAGGTAGTATCTTTTTCTGTAGCAACAGCAAATTCCTGTACCGCTGTCTCATAAACACCCAGCCTTGCCTTACCACCGCCAAAATAATTAGCCTCCGAAACGGTAAGTTTAAGGACCGCATTCTCGATTCTGTCTTCCGTCAGGCCCTCCGCTAACTTAAAGCGGACAGCCGCTACCCTTCCGCCGCTGCCATAGCAGTCTGGCGTTCCAACGCCAGCAACAAAAGTAGTTCCTTCTTCCGTTTCCGCTCCTTGCACAAAGGCTGCATTGTGCGCATTTCCCTCATTACCTCCCTCAACTTTTGCCGCCGAAACTATAATTCTCCCTGGGGTTTTCCACTGCTGTTGGTCTGATGAACCCTCAAACTGCTCTAACGTTAAGTCCACCGTTTCTCCCTGCGTTTCCGTTTCCCTCGTCTCTGCCGCCTGGACGGTAACAGGCGTGCCAACGCTTATCCCCGTCACTGCCATAGCAGCAGCCAGGAATAATGATAAAAATTTCTTTCCTTTACTCATGATATCCTCCTTTTTCAAATCTTTTACACTAATAATTACAAGCGCAGATTCTCTTTCCATAAATATAATTATCTTCCATAACGAAAGGATGAGGGCCCATTAATGAGCCCTCCTTATGGAAAGAGGAAACTGCTTTTGCAATTTCCTGCAGGTGCACATCATAGGCAAAATGCACACCCTCAAGCCATGTTACACCTATATTTTATGTGTAACATGTATAGAAATCATAGTCTTATATAACGTTTTTGACAACTGTATTTTGCTATTTCGTAAATTTTTTATGCATATTGCACAATATTGATTAAGAAAGACAGCAGGAGGACAGCAAACTGCCGCACCGATATTCCCCGGTGCGGCAGTTCTGATTCAAAATGTATTTATTTTTTATATTATTTCACTTTTACTGTAAGGGTAACTTTCGCTTTCTTATTGTTTGCTGCAGTAACTGTAATTTTTGCAGTACCTTTTTTGATTCCTTTCACCTTACCTGCAGAATCAACAGTCGCCACTTTCTTGTTGCTGGTCTTATATTTCAGCGTACCTGCTGTGTTCTTGGGCAAGGATACTTTAAGTTTGACCGTTTTCTTCCTTTTCACCGTAATAGTCTTCTTGCCCTTAACAATCAGTTTTGTGGGCGCTGCCTTAACCCTGACCTTACAGGTAAGCATCGCTCCATCAACATTTGCTGTGATTGTGATTGCTTTTTTATCTGCTTTTTTAGCAGTGACTTTGCCATTCCTTACGGTTGCCGCCCTATTATTGCTGGAACTCCAGACGGCATCCTTGTTCGTTCCTTCCACTTTAAGGGTAATACTCTCTTTTTCACCCAAAGTTAGCTTGGTCTCGCTGAGACTGACCACGGTCACTGTGCAGGTTGCCGTCTTATTTCCGACAGTTGCCATGATTCTGGCAGTTCCCGCTTTTTTAGCCTTAACTTTGCCATCCGTTACCCTTGCAACCTTGTTATTGCTTGAACTCCATATAACTGCACCAGCATTTGCAGGCGTCACTGTTGCCTGGAGGGTAATCTCTGTCTCGGCCGCCAGGGTAACTGCCGTCTTATCAAGGCTTACCTTCACATCGCCAGACGGAATCTCCTCCGCAGGCGCCGTTACATTTACTGTACATACGGCTTTCTTGCCATTTACGGTTCTTACTGTGATATTGGCCGTACCTACTCTCACCCCGGTTACGATTCCCTCCTGATTTACCTTAGCAATATCTGTCCTGTCCGATATCCAGGAGAGTGTCTTGTCGGTCGTCGCATTGGCAGGTTCAATGGTTGCCTTGAGAGCTGCGGTCTCGCCAATCTTCAGGCTGAGCTCTGCCTTATCCAGGCTTACGCCGGTTATGCTGACTGCCCTTACCAATACCAGATTATCCATCGCTGCAGTCAAATTAGCCGCAGCCACATTTATCTCATCTGCTGTCATCGTTGGCGTAACAGCATTTGCCGCCTCATAAGCATCTTTAAATTCCTGCCAGCTGTCTGCAGTAAAACGCTGCTCCTGGTCCATAATTTCATCTGCCTTATCAATTGCTGCAGCCAGAGCAATTCTCGCATTTGCCCTCGCATCCGCCTCGGCCATAGCATTGTTAAATGCTGTGATTGCTTCCTGCAAAGCCGCCGTTGCGCAGGTGACCTGTGTCTTCGTCACTTCCGTTGTCAAGGCCGTATTCTTAGCTGCCTCGGCTGTTTCCTTGGCGTTCTTCAATGTATTATAAGCATACTCGTCCTTTGCTTTATTTGCCTCTGTAAGCAAATTTCCGGCAGCTGTAATCTGAGCATCTAATGCCCTGATATCAGCAGTTTTCCCGGCATAAGGCCTGATATAAGTTTCCTTCAGGGCCGCTGCCGCCCTTTGCAGTTCCTGCTTGGCATCTTCAATATCCTGCAAAGTCGTAATCGTCTTGCCTTTCACCTGTGCCACATCAGCAGCAAATGCCGTGCGCGCTGCCGCAGGATAAGACACCTCATACTCCTCGTCATCTGTAATATCTGCCACAAATTCGTTAATATAGGACGCCAGAGCTGCCTTATCCGTCTCTGTTGCCAGCTGCTTATCTCCTTCCTCATCTTTCCTATCCAGCTTCCAGTTGCTCAGTTTCTCCAGGGCAATTGTACCGTCCTCGAAAAACTTTATGGGCAGCCAGACATATATGACCTTTCCTCCTTCTTCATCGCCGTTCACGGTGTCACCAACGCAGACGAATGTATCTATGGTCTGTGTCTTTACGTGGAAGACATCGCTGGTCTGGTTTTTCTTGACAATATCCTCAAATGCCTGATTCTCATTGTCCCACATCCGCATCCTGCGCAGCGTCCACGGACCTTCCAAAGAATCCGCCACTGCATATTGGGGACCGAATTCATCCGGGCTGCCCGCATTGACAATATAGTATTTGCCATTGCGCTCAAATATGCCTCCCTCAGCAGCATAGAGCCCATTCCCATCAGGCAATACCACATTGAGACCCCGCAAGAAAACGATAGTTAATTTCTACTTTTTGCTTGCGATCTTTGCCGGTTCCTTCTGCCTGATACACATAAATACTATCAATCAGTTCTACCAGCATAGAACGGTTCAACTCTGTTACAGTTTCATACTTGCGTATGGTTTCCAAAAATTGATTGGTACTCTGGGTTTTCTTTTCCTCGGCTATGATCCTTTTTTTCAGGTCATCCCTCTTATGAGTGAGCTCTTTCTGCTCGTTCTCATAAGCTGATGACATTTTCTCGAAACGCTCGTCTGTAATCTTCCCCAAAGCATTCTGCTCAAAGAGTTTCATAATTACACTGTCAATTTCCGCGATCCGTTTTTCAGCTATTTCCAAGTCCTGCCTGAATTGCTTGATTTTCTGGCCACCGCCCTTTTCGCTCAATTCGTGCATTTCTTCAATGAACTGATCGCCCAGGGCTTCCATGCTCTTAATGTGTTTCTGAATATCGCCCATAACAATCTGCTGTAATGCGTCATACGAAATTGCGTGTGTCGTACAAAGATTACTGTTTCTCGCATAGGTTCTGCAGCGGAATCGGGGTTCCCTTCCATTTGGATTTGAGAACGCCATGTTACGGCCGCAATCCGGGCATTTCACAAGTCCTACAAACATATTAGGGTGTCCTGTCTTGTTGGGTCGTTTCTTCACGCTGATAAATTTCTGTACCAGTTCAAAGGTTTCCTCGTCCACAATCGCCTCATGGGTATTTCGGACTATGATCCATTCCTCTTTAGGAACCGATACCAGTTTTTTGTTCTTAAATGATT
>CANOFO010000045.1 GCA_947565305.1 uncultured Lachnospiraceae bacterium
AAGACCTTTTGGTACTAAAATATCGGTTATTATAAAAAATGGAGAACGCTATAATTTCCATGAAATTGACAAATTACATCTTGTAACAACATATTACATATTATAAAGTCGACTGGGAATTAAGGCAAGCTATTATTTTATGGAATAATAAATCTTTCTGTGGTAGTATAAAAAAGCAAAGGCATTGATTGATAATTCACATCATAAAAAGGATGTTCTGCGTCATTCATCTGCTGGAAAGATGTAGGATAGCCGATATATTATACATTATGTTTTCGGGAGGTAGGAATGTGCAGATTGGCATTTGTGATGACCAGAAAGAAATCCGTGAATTGATAGAGGAAAAAGTGAAAAAATTATATCCTTGTGAAAATATTGTATCTTATGTATCAGGTCAGGAGATTTTAGAAGCCATGCAGCTTCCAGACATTTTATTTCTGGATATCCAGATGCCGGAAATGGATGGAATGGAAACGGCGCGTAGGCTTCGTAAACGGAGTCGGCAGACAATTATTATTTTTGTGACGGTGACGGAAGATTATGTATTCCAGTCCTTTGATGTGGGGGCATTCCATTATCTTGTCAAACCATTTAAGGAAGATAAATTTGCGGAAGTTTTACAAAATGCGGTCAGGCAGTTCAAGGGCAGGAACAGGGAAGAGGCAAATGGCAAAAAGCATAAGCCAAGCCTGATGATAACTTCAAGAGGAGAGCACATTGCTATCCGGCTGGAGGATGTTGTATATGCGGAGGTTTTTGACCGGAAGGTAATTATCCATACCATGGATGAAGATATAGAATATTATGGAAAGATGAAAGAATTGGCGGAAAAAGCAGGAGATGAATTCTACCGTCCTCATAGAGCGTATCTTGTAAATTTCAATTTTATCAGGAAATATGACGCCACAACGATTTATCTTAAAAGGGGACAGGCACTCATGGCGAAGCAGAATTATCAGGATTTTGTCAAGAGTTATTTAAGGTTCAATCAGAGAAAAGGGAAGGAATAAAAGATTTAAAATAAATTATACTATATGTGTCATGAGGGAACAGGAAATGATGCTAATTAAAAATAGTTAAGAAATATTTGAAAAGTTTCAAATTTTTCATATTTTGTTGACAAATGGCATATATTTGTGTTATAAGGAACATGATGCTTTCTAGGACTCCATATTAGATGGGAGGGCGAAGTCGGAGCATCATGTCCTTTTCATAGGACTGTGCGTTTGTACGACAGAAAGGTAGAATAATTATGATTAAAGATTTGATAAATGTTACGCAGGAAGAAATTAATGATAGTGCTGCTAAAAGTGTTGAAAGCGATGGCACTTTAATAATGTACTTGCAAAATAACGGTAGGGGAGCGCATAAGCCAAATAGTGCTGATATAGATGTGTGGATTAATGAGGATATCGATGATTAATAACATCTAAAGAGTGGTTATGTTGCCTGATAAATGCCTAATCTTAATAATAAGATTGGGCATTGTTTGGTGGAGGAGTAATAAAATGCATATTGTTTTCAAAAAAATTGATGAGTGGTTTGAGAAAGAGCCGGATTTGAAACAAAAGTTCCAAGATACATATAAAATGATTTATGAATCTGCTAAGAATTATGCGGTTCATATGCAAGAGGTGGCTAGGGAGAAAGCAAATATGCCAACAAAAATCGAAATAAGCGAGCAATTATTAAGGCAGTCGTTGATAGATGCCTTTGACGATTTACTAAGACTGACTAATTATCATCCAACGAAAGAGCCGAATCCTATTAAAGAAATGTCTTATATTGTATATTGGTTGATGCGGCGTAAGCCAATACGGTTGGTTTCGGAGGATATTGTCGTAAGCGGTAAATTATCGGATATGGCAAGAACAAGATTTTTGTTTATTAACGAGGAGTTTGGCGTTAAGTTATTGATTAATTCAGCTTTTATTGGAAAAAGGGAAAAAAGTGTTTGTGAACATATACATGATGAGGCGGAGAAGCAATTAAAGTACTATAAACGTTTTTTATTGTATTACTTAGTTTATAGGATGGAATCAGCAAAGTCGCTAGAGGCGATGATGCTTGGATGTACAATACATCCGATTTGGGAAGTGGATCCAGTGATTTGGAGCGAGCCCAAAGACCCAGAACAGGAATTTTAGATAGGATGACGGATATGCATATTGGGAAATGGAAGATAACAGTAAAAGATTTTGCATGGTGTATATTTTGCCTGATATTAGTGCTGTGTTTCTTTGTTGGATTGTTTTTATATAATAGGAATGCTGCAACTGCCGTTTTATCAGGAGCTTCTACAGCAGTATCTATAGTCTTAAGTATTGTTGCTATCTTGTATACAATGATAGAAGGGGACCACAGTTCCCAAGTGAATAAGGATTCCCAAAATAAGCTTGAAAGTATAGATATGCATTTAAAAGAAGTGACAGATAAACTTACCGAGTTAAAAGAACTTGATAAAAGAATTAAATATGTTGGACCGAAACTTGACACGATTGTACAAAGAATTGAGCAGTCATCACAAAGTGGAGATGTTCCTATTGATGATGACATTAAACGGAATATAGAATATCTTTTGACCTATATCAATGAAGATATAGATGAATGATATATATCTGAGACCTTACTTGTTTTATAAATGGGTAAGGTTTTATGTTTTTTATAGTAAACGCAAAAAATATTGCGTTTACTATAAGCCTCCGGCAAGATGCGCACGGATGCACAGCGGAATTATGCTGCTTCGCAGCGTGCATCCGGCGCAGGAAACGAATCAAAACGCAAGCGCTTTGTTCGTTTCCTATAATTATGCAATTATGGTTCTGGGACAGGCAAAGGCATGGAAGGGTCAGGAAAAGAGAAAATAAATGGAGATAGAGACATTGAACTCAATTTTATTATTGGAAGATGATGAGAGCATAAACAAGGGAATTACGTTTATCCTGGAAAAAGACGGCTACCAGGTATATTCCTGTGAGACGGTGGCGCAGGCAAACAAGGTATTTCATCAGCAGGAAATAAAGCTTATTATCTGTGACATTACGCTTCCGGATGGGAGCGGTCTGGATTTTGTAAAGAAAGTGCGTGAAGAAAGCAGCGTACATGTTATTTTTCTGACGGCATTGGACCAGGAAGTCGACCAGGTGATGGGCTATGAGGCGGGGGCGGACGACTATATTACCAAGCCTTTCAGCCTTTCTGTATTAAAACTGAAAGTATCGGCATTTTTTAAGAAACAGCAGGGAGTGTCCAGGGAGCGCATAGAATCGGGCAATATATGCTTTTATGTGAATGAAATGCGGGTACTGGCAGCTGGGAAAGAGGTTTCCCTCACTAAGAATGAGTGGAAAATGCTGCAGGTTTTCATGGAAAATCCCCGGCAGATTTTGTCAAAAAACCAGCTTTTAGAGAGAATTTTTGATGCCGAAGGGGATTTCGTGGATGAGAATACCATTGCGGTAAATATCCGTAGGCTGAGGGAGAAGATAGAACCAGACAGTTCCAAGCCGGAATATATTAAAAATGTCCGTGGAATCGGTTATCTTTGGGATAAGGAGTGCAGGAGATGAGGAAATTTCTGTTTCCGGTTATAATCGGAATAGTGGTACTTGTCCTCACGGATTGGTATTTTATCACAGCGGCAAATCATGCTTATGAGGAGAAGATAGAGATTTTGTCCGTGATGATAGAGGAACAGGAGAAAGGCACGGACAGCCTTGTGACGGCAGCAGAACTGCTGAAAGGAGTTTTGGGCTCTTCTGGTGGAGATGGTAAGGAAAAGCTGAAATCATACGGTTATTTGGCAGGACAGCAGAACTGGTTTGGCTTGGAACGGAAAAATTCAGTCAGAAATACGGTTTTGATTTCTGTTGCTGTGTACCTGTTATATCTTTTGTCCTTAGGCTGTCTGTATTGGCAGTGCCGCAATCAGTGGCAGGGAGAGCTTAAGGTCCTGTCCCGGACGCTGGATAAATTTTCCAAACATATTTATGAATTGGATATCCCGGAACAGCTATCTGATGGGGAAAAAGAGTTGGATAGGATTGCCGGTCAGCTTTCTGCGCTAAGTGAACAGCTTCGCTACAATGAGGAACGGCTATATGCAGAAAGGGAAGAGACCAGAAGCCTGGTTACGGATATTTCCCATCAATTGAAGACACCGGTTGCCGGACTGAAAACTTGTTTTGAGATATTGAGCCAGGGGAATTTAAGTCCTGAGGAAGAGCAGGAGTTTCTGGCGCAATGCATGAGGCAGCTTGCCGGATTGGAGGCGTTGGTGGGAGCCCTGGTTAATATTTCCAGGATGGAAACGGGGATGATTGAGATACATCAGGAACCGGCAGACATTTTGGAGACGTTGGTGGCGGCAGTAAACCGTGTGTATCTGAAAGCAGAGGAGAAGCAGATTGCCATAGAGTTTGAGGAGACAGAGGATTTGAAGCCGACTGTCATTCCCCATGATGTGAAATGGCTCTGTGAAGCGTTTATCAATATACTGGAAAATGCAGTGAAATATAGTCCAAGCAACACAGAAGTCCGTGTTCGCATGATTCGGATGACTACTTTTTTGCGGATTGAGATCGAAGACCAGGGGATTGGCATTCCCGGGGAAGAGTACCATAAGGTATTTAAGCGGTTTTACCGGGGAGAGGCGGAGGAAGTCCGCAAGGCGGAAGGCTCCGGTGTAGGGCTGTACCTTACAAGAGAAATTTTAGAACATCACAGCGGCAGCGTCACGGTATCTTCCCGGTATGGCAAGAAGCGGCAGGGAAGTACATTTGTGGTGCAGATTCCTTATCAGTAGTGTCCGTGCCCTGTTAGCCTATTCTTACAAAACTGTAAGTCTTTTTTTCCATTTTGCAAGCCATCTGAAAGAAACTTAGGGTACACTATGACCTAAGAAGAATGAAATACAAACAACAGCTTAACAGGAGGTTTGGAATGGATACAATTTTAAAGACAGAACATTTATGCAAGTATTACGGTTCCGGCGACAACCAGGTGCGGGCGGTGAAAGATGCCAATATCGCTATTCAGAGAGGGGAATTTACCGCCATTGTGGGGAAATCTGGTTCCGGCAAAAGCACACTGCTCCATCTTCTGGGAGGATTGGATTTCCCGACCAGCGGAAAAGTGTGGATGAAGGATAAGGATATGTTTGCCCTGAAAGAGGAAGAACTTGCCGTGTTCCGCAGGAGGAAAATTGGTTTTATTTTTCAGGCGTTCAACCTGGTGTCCTCCATCAATGTGTGGGAAAATATTGTGCTGCCCATAGGGCTTGATGGAAAGGAAGTAGATGAAAATTTCGTCAGGGATATTATAAAGACTTTGGGGATTGAGGGAAAGATACATAACCTTCCCCATACGCTCTCCGGCGGGCAGCAGCAGCGTGTGGCGATTGCCAGGGCGCTTGCCTCTAAGCCGGACGTGATTCTCGCCGATGAGCCTACGGGAAACCTGGATTCCAAGACCAGCGATGAGGTTGTGGGGCTTTTGAAGATGTCGGCGCAGAAATATGGGCAGACACTGGTGATGATTACCCATGACCAGGATATTGCGCAGATTGCGGACCGGATTCTCGTGATTGAAGACGGAGAGGTGGTGGAGCAGGGATGAAACATACAATCCATCGGCTGGCGCTCTCCAATGTGCGGCAGAATAAATCGCGAAGCATTTTAATGATACTATCCATTTTCCTGACAACACTGCTTCTTTCCGCCATTGCCGGCATCGGCTGCGGGTCGGTGAGGAATAACCGGGTAAACGCCGGAAATCTCTATGGGAATTATGTTGCAACTCTCAGGAAGGTGACGCAAGAACAGTATGAAATGCTGGGGCTGCGCAGTGAGTTCACCCATGTAGGCAGAAACGCGTATGTTGCCCAGATAGATTCTGGAAAAGCAGGTATTGACATGGAATTGTCATTTATGGATATCACTGCGGCAGAAAATACTAATTTTGACCATTTGCTGAAAGCAGGGACGCTGCCTATAGCAGAAAATGAAATTGCAGCATCGGCAGAATTTTTTGAAAAATTCGGGCTAATATCTGCCAGGCCTGGGGATTATGTGTCAATACCTTTGCGCAAGGACAGCCAAAGCAAGTTTGAGGAAAAAGAGTTCGTTGTCAGCGGAGTGACACAGTCCCTGCAGACCGGAACAGTTCAGAAGGTCTTTCAGGGCATTGTATCCCAGGAGTTTTATGAGTCCTTATATCCTCAGCAGATGCGTTCCTATGAAGTTACTTTGCGGCTGAATGATGCTATCATGAAAGAGGGAGGGGATTATGAGGAAATTGTTTTGGAAGCGGCAGGGCTCTGCGGTGTGGAGGAAGAAAATATTTCTCCCAACAAACCGTATCTCAGGTGGGTGTGCGAGCCGGGCACAGAGACCATTATGGGCTGCATATTGATTGGGCTTTTGGTAATTGTAGTATCGGTTGCTGTCATTTACAATATTTTTCAGGTGGGGATGGTTCAGAAAATTCAGGAATATGGAAAGATTAAGGCTTTGGGAGCCACCAGGAAACAGATGAGGAAATTGATTTTGCGGGAGGGGATGCTCCTGGCAGTTGTGGGGATTCCTCTGGGGCTGCTATCGGGCTGCGGCGTTGCCTCTGTGATGTGCCGTAAGCTTATTGTAGGTTCACAGGCAATGGTAGGCGTAGAATTGGAGAATGTGTCTGCTATCTCCCTGCCGCTGCTGTTGGTTGTGGCGATAGCTGCTTTTTTGACGGTACGTCTGGCATTATCGTATCCGATGCGTGTGGCGGCGAAAATCTCGCCGGTGGAAGCTATGCGTTATCAGGAAAATACCAGCCGTGGGAAGAGCGTGCGCAAAGGAAGCAAGACGATTTCTGTCTTTGGCATGACGCTGTCCAATCTGTCTGCCAACCGTAGGCGGACGGTGTCTACCATCTGTACGATGGGGTTATCCTGTGTGCTCTTCGTATCGCTGTCCAATCTTGCCGGAAATATAGACAATAAGTTTGAAGCACGGCGTTATATGGAGTATGGGCAGTTCTCTGTGAGCCTGGATTGGCGTTTGAATGATACGGCGTACCCCGAGAAAAACCTTTGCCAAATTGAGAGGAATAACCCTCTGGGGGCAGAATTCCAGAAGAAATTAAAAGCCATCCCAGGCGTTACGGAGGTTAAAAGCCGTAAGCGTTTTGAAGTGGAAAACCTCAGTCTGAACAGTATGGATCTGGATGGGCCTTATGTGGATGTCTGTGTGCTGGACAGGGAGGGATTTGAACGTTATGGGAAAGGTTCTGCTTTGGGAAATGTAGATTATGACGAGGTTGCTGCCGTAGATGGCATCCTTTTTGGGGCTTCTTATTTTATGGCGGATTATGGCTATCAAATAGGGCAGCAGATAAAGTTGAAAGATATGACGGGTACTGGGGTGGTCTGTCAGGGAAAGTTAATGGGTTCTTTCGGGAGTGCGCCAGGCACATGGATAATCACGCAAGATACATTTGACAAACTTGGAATAACAGAAGATGTAACAGAAACTGTGTGGGCAGACTGCAGACAGAAAGACAAAGCCGGCGTGGAAGAAGCAATTCAGGAACTTGTGTCAGGAATGGAGTATGTAGAGACGGGCTCGTATGACAGCGCCATAAAACAAGTGCAGTATGGTACAAAAATGATGCAGGGAGGAATCTATGCACTTCTGGGGCTTTTGGGAGTAATCGGTTTCTTAAATATGGCAAACACAATCATCACCGGGGCAGTGACCAGAAAGCGTGAACTTGGCGTGCTGCAGGCCGTGGGGATGACAAACCGCCAGCTAAATTGGATGATGCAGATGGAGGGGATTTTCTTTTCCGCAGGCACGGCGGCAATCTCCCTGATAGTTGGAATCCCCTTGGGCTATGCCCTCTTCTGCTATGCCAGAGAATTGCATTTTTATGGACTCAATGAGTATCATATCCCGATGATGGAAATCGGCTTGATGATTTTGGCTATCGTGTTGCTGCAGGCCTCGCTTTCATTTTTGCTCAGCAGGAATTTACGCAGGGAATCTTTGGTGGAACGTATCAGTTACCAGGGCTAAAAGCAGGCGAAATATCTTCTTGGCAAGAGCGCTGCCATTGTCTTATAATAAAAAGGCAATGGCAGTGTTTTCGTATTTTAAGCATAGTCAGGCAGGGAAGTATCTGGGTATTTTAAGTTTAGTCAGAGAGAGGAACAGGGCGGATAATGGCAGTTTTTCGAGGGATGGAAGATATCGTACAATATTTCATGCCGATAGCCGAGGCAGCTGTCAGGAGCGGCTGCTTTTACTGGCTTGTCAAACCTTTTGTGAGAAAGAAGAATGCGGCTTACGGCTCAGCGGCAAGCTTTCTGACAATAGTTCTGTATTATACGATGAATCTGTCTTTCGACATGTATGTGATATATGGCATGGCAAGCCTTGTTACGTTCTCTGCCCTGTGCTGGCTGGACAGGAGAAATTACAGGCAGAAACTGTTTCTGGTGGTAATGTTTTTTTCGTTTAGTTGGTTTGCTGCGGCAATGTCGGAAATTTTATACGACCACCTGTACAATTATAGTCAGCATACAGGTAGTATGTTGGACCATCCAGAACTGTGGGTTATTTTATATGTAGTGATGTGCTTGTTTTTTCTGGCGGCAGAGTTCGCATTTATTGCCATTGGAATATGGCTGGTCATCAAAGTTTATGGGAATAAAAGCGCGGATATGGAACGAAAGGAACTGATGATGCTGGCGCTCCCTCCGGTCATGGGCGTGATGGGTTTTGAGATTATGCGCTATTACCGAACGTTTTATGCCGCAGAAATCGGAAGGCTCAGATATACTTATGATGTTCTGCAGCTTTTATTTTGCGCAGTGTCTATGGCCACGATAATCGTGGTTATCATATTGTATCAGGATATTAAGGCGAAGCAGGAAGAGACTCTGCAGACAAAGCTGCTTGCCGTGCAGATTGAGAATATCAAGCGGCACATTGGGCAGGTGGAGAGCCTTTACCGTGATATCCGCGGCGTGAAACATGATATGACAAACCATGTGCTTACCCTGGAGCGGCTTTACGCCGGAAATATGCAAAAGGAAGCAAAAGCGTACAGCGATGGACTGAAAGCGGAACTTGCCAACATGAGCGGCGCGGAAAGAAGCGGGAATCCTGTGACCGATGTGATTTTGCAGGAGTTTAAGAAGGAATCCGAGAAAAGAGGAATTTCTTTTTGCACTGGATTCTATTTCCCAACAGATTCCAATATCAATGTCTTTGACATCAGCGTAATTTTAAACAATGCCTTGCAGAATGCGCTGGATAATACACAGCTGGGGAAAGGTAAATATATCACCATTGAGTCTTACCGCAAGAATAATGCGTATATGATAGAAATCTGTAACAGCTTTGAGGGAAACTTACAATGGGACGAAGAAAGCGGGCTCCCCCTCACTTCCAAAGAAAAAAAGGATGGGCATGGATATGGCTTGTCCAATATCCGCAGGGTAGCAAAGAAATATGCCGGCGACATAGACATCGTCTGGAATGAGGGGAAGTTTTGCCTCTGTGTTATGTTGATGGTGGAATAAAGGTTTTGTATTTTATAATTTTGTGTATTATAATTTAAGTAGCAATTAAATATAATGGTTAATATTAAAAGATGTAAAGTTTAAATTAAAATTATTTGCCACCTTGCCGTGTCATCAAAAGCGGCAATTCCATATCGTAAAGGGTTTCGTTGATGGAATCTAATAAATGGCTGCTTTCTGCAGCAGAAGTATAGGTGGATAAATACCAACGTACTACCATATCTGCAGCCAGGCTTCTTGATAGGCAATATCCATATTTGTGCAGCAGTTCATCTGTCTCGTCCAGTGTCATGCCCAGGGAAACTGCGATTGCCAGCAGCGCCTGTTTTGTAGGTTCTGCTGTTTTGTAATATCGGAACATACGTTCGCTGACGTTTGCGTTTTCGTATAGATTTTTCAAAAGTCCGCTGTGTTTTAGGCGAACATGGGAAAGTCCGTTTTCGTGCGCACAGAGGGAAAGCCCCGCCTTGTTGGCAAGGCATTCCATTTCCTCGGTGGGCAGTTTAAACAAGCTGCCAGCATTGCGGATAACATGGTACACGGACTTGCGGTATTGCGTACTGAAAGAATGATTTTTCCAGTAAGAGAGGTTTTGTTTAGAACAGCCCAGTGCACGGTAAATTTGTGCCGGTTTTGTGCCGGTTTTTTTTATAATCAGCTGCTAAATCCCTGATTGCCTCCACAAAGCCCTGCTCCAATACAATGCCGTGCATATGCAGCCACTTCTCAATATAATTGTAATCCATATCTTTTGTATCCCCCTTATACTCCCTGTATCTAGAGAAATACTGATTTAATCAGCGTTCCCCTAAAAAGATTCCCTCACGAAAACAATGTTCCCCTCCCTATAATGCGGCATAGGGATTGCCATTTTTTTCAGCTTTCCAGCATCTTGGGTCTGCCTGGAAAGGCCCTTGCTGCAAGAAATATTTTATGGCAAAGCAGCCGGTGCCGCATTTATTTAAATGTTCGCAGTTTTGGCACGTGCCGTCAAGTTTGTTTTGGGCAGGAGACAGGATGTCTGCTATTTTGGGAGAAGTCCAGATATCCATCAGGCTGTCCCGGCAGATATTTCCGACGGTCATCTCAGGTATGTCCGTCAGTTTTTCACATACACTGACGTTGCCATCTGGCAGGACTACCATGGAGCGGCGAAAAGCTCCGCAGGGAACGATGTCATTTTCGTTTTGCCACCGTTTCTTATTGGCGGTCGCAGCCACTGTCATCTGATTGGCAATCTGCCTGTGGTTTGCTGCAATGTAAGACTTTACTGCTTCCATCTGCTGTTCTGTAATCAGCAGATTTGCTCCGCCCCTTCCGCAGGAACTTACATCGAAACGGTCTAGTGTAAGCTTTGTTACGCCGATACGGTTACATAGTGCGATGAGCTGATGGATATTGTCTAGGTTAAATGGCGTAAGTACGGATTTTACGTGTACGGCAATGCCGGCTGCGGTTAGGCGTTCAATGCCTTGGATGACCCTGTCAAAGGAATCTGTTGTTGCCGTCAGCTTGTGGTGGACATCCGGTGCGGCGCTGTCCATGCTGATTTGTACTGCGCGGACATCGGCGGCGTGAAACCTTTGGATGGTATCCGCATCTATAAGGCTTCCGTTTGTACACACGTACGGCATAATATGGAAACGTGCCAGTTCTTCCAAAATATCATAAAATCCCGGATAGAGCATAGGCTCTCCGCCGGTCAGCGTACATTTCAGAATCCCTGCTTCGCCGGCCTGCCGAATAAAATTGAGCCATTGCTCTGTCTCCATTTCCTGAGATTTTTGTGTTCCGGATGCATTGAAACAGTAAATGCAGCGGAAATTACATAGATTAGTCAGGGAAAGGAACAGTTCTGTCGGCGTATCGCATCTTTCCTGAGCGGCCAGGGCACCTGGGCAGGTGCGGTATAAAAAGTCGCAAGGATTCAGGTCGGCGGCTGTTTTTCCCGGTCTGTCCGACCAGTCAAGGCAGTTTATAAATTTCCTTAAAACTTTATGTACCAGTTCTTCGGTATTGGCGGTTTGCAAATTGTAAGTCTTGCCAAACAGATAGCGGATTTGTTTCAGGTTCCATTCGCCGTTGCAGTTTGCCAGGAGAAAGGCTTCCGTGGGTGTGGCTGCCTGGTTGCAGTCGGAAATCAGTTCCGTTATCCAACAGAAATTGGAAAATTTTTTTATGCGGACCGTATCTTTCAATATGGGGTATCTGTCTGTGTAATCTTGCATTTCCTTTCCCTTTCTTAATTCTGATTGTCAAATATGTTCTGCGCACCGCAAAAACAAAAACAGCGTGGGTCCATGGACCAGGGATTGTTTGTCTGCATATGGGAAAAGGCAAAGCAGCCGGTCTGGCATTGCTGTAGATATTTACAGGTGAGGCATGATGGGTCTAAACGCTTGCCGTCAAGGCTGGTAATCTTATCGGGTTTTGGCGAGTTCCATAGCTGCTCTAAAGTAGTATCAGAAATATTTCCCAGGATAAATTCCGGTAAATCCCCCAAAGCCTCGCAGAAAGTAATGTCGCCGTTTGCTAAAATTGTCAGGCTGTCTTTTATGCCGCCGCATTTTGAAATACATGTGTGGTCCGACCACTTAAGGCTTGCGATGGGAACCTCGCTGATAACCATATTTTTATGGATTTTCCGTTTCTCATCCGCCAGTTCCCTGATTTTCATCAAGGCAGTTTCCGCAGGGATTAATTGTCTGCCGAGACGGCTGTTTTCTGTTAGTATATAAGGGGCTAAATGCAGGAAATCCACGCCTTTGGCAGCGCAGAAATCAATGAGTTTTTCTGCTTCCTGCGTATTGTTTGGCGTCAATACCATTTTGGCTCTGAGATAAAAGCCATGCTGTTTTAATTGGTGGATTGCCTGTACGACTTTTCTGAAATCCCATCTGCTTTTGGTTATCCTGTCATATAATTCTTCTGATACGCAAGGGAGGCTTAAATGGATGAATTCTGCCCCGGACTGTTTCAGTCTGCGAACAGTATCTTTGTCCAGAAGCGTACCATTTGTAGAAATCTTTGTATAAATGCCTTTTTCGCTGCAGTATGTAACCAGCGTCAGGAAGTTTTTGTATAAAAAGGGCTCTCCTCCAGTGAACGTTATTTCCTGGACGCCCATCTGCTGTGCCTGGTCGATAACACGCAGCCATTCCCTGACAGACAGTTCCTGCCCCCGGCTGCTGTCACAGCTTTTAAAACAATAATCACACTGATGGTTACAGCATTCCGTGAGGACGATGGTCAGTTTATGGGGGTATTCATCCCGCAATGGGGAATATGGCCACCTATCTATATTTTTCAGGAGGGACAGATGAAAATAAGTTCTTTTAGTCTGTTCCTCATTATGAAAGACGATGGCATCGGCGTGTCTGGCCAGCAGACGTTCCACCTGCCGCCAGGATTCTGCAGAAGGACAGGAAAAAATGTCCTGGTACAGTTTCGCTGTTTCAGACAGTTTCCTTGTCCCATCAAACAGAGACAGCAGTACAAAATTCTGCAGGCTTTCCAAATCAGCCTCTCCGGTCCGATGGTCATACACAATGCAGCGTCCTTTACTTACACGGATGTTTTTATGTTTTATTAACAGCGGGTAAAGCTGCATCAGTTTGTCCAAGTCATCTTTTTTCCTCATCAGCATGTTTTCTCTCCAGATTTTTCGATGAATTTGTTGTCTTTGTAATTGGCACGCCAGCATTTGGGGTCAGGCGCATAGAATGAGGCATCTACGCAAAGCTTTGCCGCATAGCACCCGCTTCCGCAGGAATCCAGATATTCGCAGCTGCGGCAGGGTTCCTCATAATGTTCTTTTGGTGGCAGGAGGATTTCGTTAATTTTATCCGAAGCCCACATTTGCCTGATAGGCATCTCCTTGAAATTTCCTACGCTCATCTGAGGAATGTTTTCCAGCTTCTCGCAAAGGGCATATTCGCCGTCAGGCATTATGACGAAAGAGCGTATCATAGCCCCGCACATGACAATGTCGTCTTTGCATTTCCAGTTGCGGGAACCGGATATCAGGTTGATATTCATATTGTGGATAGTTTCTTTTTTGCGGCTGACGATTTCCCTCAGCCATTTGTTCTGTTCCTCGTTCAGGAAGAAATAATTGCCGCCGCGGCCTCCATAACTTAAGTCATATTGGTCTAACACTAAGTTGGCAACGCCTGAATCCTGGCAGAGGTTAATCAGCTCACCAACATGACGGAGATTCTGTGGCAATATCACAGATTTCACATAAACACGGATTCCCAATGATGACAGCTTCTTGATGGCTCTCGTAATCGTAGGAAAGGTATTTTGGGAACAGGTCAGGGCATCGTGCTCATCAGGGGAGGAAGAATCCAGGCTTACCTGGACAAGGGGAATTTTCAGTTCGGCAAGCCGTGAAATGGCGCCCTCGTTTAAAAGGCTTCCGTTGGTGCAGATATAGGGCATGATGTCATTTTCGGTCAGTGACGTGAGAATTTGAAAAAAACCAGGGTGTAAAAAAGGTTCCCCGCCAGTCAGGGTACATTTTACCACGTCCAGTTCTTTCATCTGCCGCACGGCATCGAGCCATTGTTCGGTGGAAAGTTCCGTATTTTTCTGCTCACCGGAACTATTGTAGCAGTAAATGCATTTAAAGTTGCAGTTTTTGGTAAGGGCAAATACGGCTTCTGCTGGAGAATCGAACTTTCCCCGCGGGTTATTTTCCATCTTGCGCGGATAGTATAAGAAATTTTCCGGCAGATAGCGCTGCAGAATCTGACGGGGATTTTCTTCATAAGAAATACAGGTGTTTAGGCGTTTCAGTGTATCCTGGACATCCTGATGTGCCTTGGTCTTTTCCGTTTGGAACAGTCTGCTGTAGATGTATTCTATTTGTGCGCTTGTATACTCTCCGCTGCATAGCGACAAGATAAAACACTCCCTGGGGGAAGCAGTTGTCCCGCTATCGCTGAAAAGTTCGGAAATCCAACAGAATGAATCCATTTTTTTGATTCTCACGGTGTCCCTGAGAATGGGATATTCTTTTTGGTTCATAAAAATGCTCCTTTACTGAGAAGAATATATGATAAACATGCGGGCGCAAGGTTAAAATCTATATTTTAGTGGTTTGCCTTAAAATGCAAATGAAACTGCTGTGCAGCCGCCTTCACACTTGTTCGGGGTGGCATCCGGAGTACAGATGTTGGAAACTGCGATACAGCTTCCGCAGCAATAGCCGCTGGCTGCATCTTTCATTACCTGGTTTTGTTCCTCTGCAGTACCGTTTTTCACTGATTCCATTTTTGTGATAGTATCTTTATACCCATTGATTAACTGTTCGAGTTTCTTATTGTCTGCCATATGAATGCATCTCCTTTTCTGTAAAAAGTTTGTTGGCGAATGGATTGCTGAAAGGTATTCGTCTGCTCAAAGCTTGCGCCCACATGCCTACCTGTGTTGTTATGGGATGATTGTAGGGGATTTTGGGGGAAAATGACGGAAATTAATTTTGACTTTTTAGATAATAGGGGATTTGTCTGCGATAATTGAAATTTTTTGAGTTTGGTATTATAGATAGAAGACAGTTTCAACAAAGAAACCTGTATAGAAACATTAAAAATTCTGTCAGGGTGTCGGACACTAAGAATGTGTCGCAAATGTCGGAGAACATCGCCAAGTGTGCGGGCGTAGAGTTCCGTATGCTTGTGATGCGCGATACCCTACGCCGATTGCCCCTTAGGACGCACACCGGCGACAGCGTTCCCTATTTGCTCTATGACAGCACGAAGATGGAGCATAATTCCTGGAAATACAATGAGAGGGGAGCAGGGAAATGCCGGCTCATATGCCAATAAATTTATCGACTGACTGCAATGCTTTCTTTGAATTCAAGAATTGAATCTGTTTCACAAACGCTTCGCCCAGGCTTTCGAGGGAAGTTACTGCAATCGCGTTTTTAAAAAAAGAAACGCCGTTTATATAGCCGGTATAAAAGACCGTTCCGTCGGGTTCCGCCTTAACCTCCATATGTAAAATAGGGATATTTCCAAGAAACAATGCATTATAGATCATTTGCATGAGGAAATCCTTTTTCAAACAACGTTCAAACTGCACTTTTGGGATGCGTTCCATAATGCTTTGATAAAAGCTCTCCAAAATAGTATTATATACTGGTAGCAATAATGGCTCAATCCTGGATGGCTGCTCGGAAAGCATTACAATTTCATGCATAAGTTCATAAAATTCTTTCGTGGCGACCGGAACAATCCGATAACAAATAGATGCCTTTAATAAATTCTGATAATATTCTTTCAATGCTGAACGCTGTTTGTACAGACATGCTGCGGTACCTAAAAACCCTTCGTGAATTTGCTCCGCCCAATCTTTTAAGGATGGAATCTGCCCATCTACCTGAAAGGTTGCATGTTCCTCCTTTTTACTTGAAAATGCATATTGCAGAAAAGACAGGGACATATCGTAAATTGCTTCACTTTTGATTGCCTCCGCACTCAACGCACATTCCATGTCAATGATGACCGGACCTTGCAATGTTGCCATAATATTTTCATAATGAAGATCCCGGACGCCAAACAGCTTTGAAATACACAACAGCGCGCCCAGTTTGGTAAAATACCTCCCTGCCTCCTCACGGCTCATCTGGTCCGCATGAACCGCAAACTGCATCAGCCCGGTAGTATCCGACAGCAAAGCAATCTTTAATGAAGGCAGTTGCATTTCCTCATTCAAAAATTTCGAGCAAAAGGCAAATGCTTCTGTTACCATCCAGTCAATTCTCATATCCCGCGGCTTGTAAACATATTTTTCCCCGGAAAGAGTAAGGTAACAGGGAACCTTTCCGTCACAGTGCATATCACCATCCGTGGGAACCAGGGAGCCGGCGTCATACGCGATCCTTGCAGAAGCCAGTTTACGGAAGATTTCATCTATTCCCAATAAAAAATTACAGCTGCGCCGCAAAAAGAAGTCCATAAATTTTCCATTTGGCGGTGCCACACTCTTATGGCCTGCTACATACCACCCCAGACGGAACAGGTATTTCAATATGTTATGGGTATGCCTCCCAAACTGAGCGTAAATCTCTGCCGCCCGGTTCAGCGCCTCCATCGCCTGTCCGGGATTTTTGTATATAAAATAAAAAAACGTATAGGGGCCTTCATCGCTTAAGTCATATTCATGTATTCCATCAAATATAATCAGGACCGATATCAGTTCCCCTTGCAGCGTAACCAGTTTTTGATAATCCATTTCATTCTGGATCTGTCCCAACAGGCATAAAATCCCTGTCCTGCTCATTTCCGTCTGCGGACTCAGATAGAAATCCGTTAATGGGCGAAGCTGATCTTGAAGAGTATCCCATGACGGGCGTGTATTCCAATGAATCCAATTATATATTTGCCTTAGATATGCAAAATACGTTTGGATGTCCTCCGGCCGGGGTTCAATCAAATCACACATAAGCCCTACGAAACCTCCTTTCCATCCGAAGTATACCAGTTCTTATGTTTGAGAAAAACCTCTCCGCTGGAAAGCGCCAGATACAGATACTTGTAGCATTGCATCAGAAGCTGCAGGAATTCTTCTCTGGATGCCGCGCCATCACTGCCAATCCCAATGTTGGTATCATTATTGGGCTTATGGAACGCCATCCCGTCCGGAAGAATCCCCGGTTTTATCAGTGTCTGAAAATAAGAATTCCAGATTTTTTTATCTGAGTCGGAAAAATTGATAACCTTATTATTGCCCGCATCCATCATCTGCTGCGTATATTTTTCCAAAAAATGTGTTAAGCCTACTACTTGGTCAAATTCTATTTTATTCATACAAATTCCCTCCAATACCTGTTGCGTACAGCAGTAAAATTCATTCTGTAACCTCTGCAACTGCACGCAGCAATAAGCATTTCATATTTGAATATCCTACCGTGCCGATTGCGCTCGTCAGCGCGGGAAACAGTTCTTCATCCTGCTTCATTTTCTCTATCAGCTGCTCAATACCGGCTCCGGGCGCCAAGCCTTTGGCAGATGCAACCGCCGCAACTTTGCGCAGTAGAATGCTGCTTTCCTCCAGCAGCCGGCGCGTTCCGGCAAAGTAATCGTCTGCATAAGCTTTGGCCTGCTGCAAAAGGTTGAGCAGATATTGTTTCTTCTTTTTTCTGTCGTATTTGCCGCCAGTTTTTTCCTTTTCTCCTAAATCTGGCGTATATTGATACATTTGCGCTTTGAGGATGGCAAGATCCGGAGCGAATGGAAGATGATAGCGCTCACTCAATGAGACGAGGCCCGCCAGATATTCGGCTGCTTTTTCCTCCGGCAGATAACATTCCCTGCCAATCGCTTCGGCCACCGGAACCATTTTCGCAAAATACTGTTCAAATTCTTCAATTATTTCTACTGAAAGCATTGCATCACCTAACCTAAGGTCAGAAAGCGCTTGGTCTCTCCGCTGTTCTCATCTTTATCGACCACAAAGCTGACATCCTGTTCCTTGATTTTAAGCTTAACCCGCATTAATTGTTCCGGTGCGCAGCTGCTTTCCATTTTACCGGTTTCCGGCAGTATAAGGACGCCGTCTTTTTGTTCAAAAATTTCTTTAAATTCAAAAAACATGGTGCTGCCGATGATTTGGCACATTTTTTTCAATGCTTCTTTGTCAATAAACGGCGTCTGCTCATCAGGATAAGAACCGAATTCCTGCTTACAAACGCTTTTTAATGTGGAGACAAAAGCATCTGTAAAATCCAGCAGCTTCATCTCGCCTATGTTGTTTTCTTCCACATAGGTATTCATGTATGTATTCATTAGGGTGCAAACCGATGCTGTAGACGATTTATAACAGGCTTTTAACTGCGGATTCTCACTTAACCGTATCACTTTCGCCTGTTGGGTATGTTCTTGCTCCAGATTGAGGGAAACCCCAATCTGTTCTGCTTCCACGGTACCGTTTTTCATCCAAACGTTATGCTCCTGCTTCTCATAATAGCTGTTTTTGATATTTCGATACAGCAGCGTAGGAAGATTCCGTTCAATTTTTACCAAAATCTTTTTCACTGTCTCTTGGGAAATCTCTGTCTTTTTTATTCCCATGACCTTCACCGGAACGTCTATCTCT
>CANOFO010000046.1 GCA_947565305.1 uncultured Lachnospiraceae bacterium
ATCACACTTTGCTTTACTTTTTCGGGAAGATACATCTGTTTAACTTCACTGATCCCGACAAATCTCCATCTATTGCGAAACCTTGATTTGCAAGACTTCTTTTGATAATTTCAATCTCGCTGGCTGTCTCAAGGGTAAGTCCGCGTACTCCGTCACGCGCTACATCCAAATACGGACGGTACTTATCTCTCAGCAGGACAATTGCAGCAAGATTCTTTTCATCACTGTTTTTAGAAAAGAAATCGGCCTTTCCGCACCATATTCCATTGTGCGCCGTGATACTATATGCCCCTGCCTTAGTTATGATATTTTTGAAATATTTCTCATACCATTCAAACTCAGATAATGAACAAATATCAAAACTCCATTCCTTCTGAAACGACTTAAATTCTTCTAAGATTGCAGCATCCTCGGCTGCTACCACAGAATAACCACTTCTTTTAATAAATTCTCTCACTTCTTTTATCGTCTCGTTTAATTTTTCTTCTGAAGCTCCATAGTACATTTTCATGTACTCTTTCCAAGCGTTTTCACCATTATAATTCCTAGTTAACGCTCTTAATACTTCCCGCCTAGCACTATCATGGGGATATTGTAATTCTATTTTTTCCTCTATACCATACCAGCTATTTCTTTGTTGCTCATACTCTCTCTCTATTAACTCCATCTGACTTCTAAAAACATTGTCTAAAACTAATCGAACCACTATTCCCAGCTTATCCCTCTGCCCATCCACTTTTAAATCAACCTTAACCTCTGCTTTCGCGTGCTTATTTCCCAGTTTTAAGTGAACGGAATCATGCTCTCCCTTAGCTTCTACCGTCAGCAATGCGCCCTTCAGATATGGCGTGCTGGTATAATCTTTTAACGAAACACACTTCAACAGTAACTTAGGAGGGTTTTTAAAAGAAATTTCCGGTATGTTACTATACAACTCATGTAAACTTTCCTCAGGAATCACAAATTCCTTCACTCCGTTTTCTCCTAAGACGTCTGATGAACAAATCTCATTCAGTGCAGCCGTAAACTCCTCTTCTGTCAGATAGTCACAGGAACCTTCCTCTCCATCATAATGAATCGCCACAGGCGGATAAATCACATATTTATCCACAATCTCCTTAAATCCCCGATATTTCCCGGTTTGGTAGAGATTTGCGCGGACCGCTATAACTGTGCCAGCTTGCATTAAATATTGCGCCTTTTCTTTCTGTGTCACTCCTTTCATTGGGCCCGGCATATGTTTTTTGTCCTTATTTGACAGATAATAATATCCATTGATCCCATGCATGCTTAAGCGCAATGCCGGATAGTAACTATTTCCCTCCCTGAAATGTTTGGTGCTGATTTCTACCTGGTTGGTCTGCTCATCTCCCATAAAGCAAGACAAAATCCCGATGCCAAACCTGCTGATTGGCATATAATCAGCGTCCGCGTTACATTGCAATTTTGACTTTGTAAAGGTATCTGACGTATAATAGGAACTCCCAATCTTTAGAAAGTAGTTCATAATAACATCTTCCGTCATGCCGATTCCATTATCTTCAATCCGGAACCAATGATAACCCTCCTGGTCCATCCAGCAGCGGATATTTATCTGCCCTTTCCAGCCAGAAGGCAGGTTCTTATCCAATTGCTCCCTGGTACGGACCGCATCTATGGCATTCTGAATCAATTCCCTTACAAATACAGAGGGATCGCTGTATAAATCCTTGCCGATAAGCAATTCCAGTATTTTATCCTGGTCCAGTGACAGCCGATATTGCCCTGACACATATCCTTCGGATTTCATATTGCGCTTAATCTTTCCGGGCAAAATAAAATCCTGCCATTTCCCCACAAACCGTTTTAATTGCTTTGCGCAATAATTTAATTCCTCATCAACCCAGTCAAGATAACAATTAACGGTCTGCTCCACTTGCATTGATTTACAGGTTGCACTGTAAGCCAACGGATACATATGTGTGCGCTCACTGACATGCAGGAAGTCAAATCCCTGAGACGCCAGGTGTTTGTCCCATTCCTGCTTGCTTTTCAGTGAATTGTCATCCTTGGCATTTTGAAATCCGCTATATCGATATACCGCTTCCGGCGCCCTGCTTGTATCAAAGTCCAAGATATCTGCCAGCCTCAGTAATATTGCGCAAAATCTGAGATCTATTGTTGCTGTTGCCTCCATTTCATCCAATGCAGTGATATCTTTCCCATGGCTCTGGCATACATGTATCAAAGATTCCCTGTCAATTTTCCCCTCTAACACGCTTGGCCATTCAATGCTAAAAAGAAGATCCATCACTCGTTCATGATGAATACTGCGAAGATAATTCTGAATCATCTCATCCGTCATCTCAGGGACGGTGTTCCCTGCGGAATAAGCTTTCACATATTCATGATGGTTATTCTCTAAATATTGATTCAATCTGTCAATATCGTTAAATAATTCTTCTTTTTCCTCCCCACTGTAGCTCATCCCGATATCATGGCAGCATGCGGACATCATAAGCATTGCCGCCTCATCCCGGGTCAATTTATCCACATCGTCTCCCAGCAAGTCAGCCATCAGCCGCATAACATTACAGATATGTGTTTCATTATGTAAGGTAAACATTGGAAATGTATCGCGGATTGTTTCCGCTCTTTCCACACCATACATACAAATTTGCTTAACGGCAGTTATATATTCACTTCCAATCTGCTGTTCCTTTCGGACATCAGCATCTCCTTCCTCAACCTTTTTCTCAAATATATCCCATAATTTTTCATTTATAAATCCCATTTCCGTATACTCCTTCCCATTTTATCTGCCGGTTACCCTTTTTAGGGAAACGCTGATGAAAGCGTTTCCCGCGCCGGATTTGCGCTGCGAAGCAGCATATTTCCATTGCAAATCCGTGCGCATCCAATGGGGTATCTGAGGAAATACTGATTTAATCAGTATTCCCTTAGAATTATACCATTTTCTTCCAGACATGCAATAGGGCTAAAGCGCCCACATGCGCCTTAGCCCTATCAAAGTACCATTCTATTCTGTTAAATATCCTTCTTTCACTATAGGCTCTACCACCTCTGTGGGAATCTCGAAAGAGACAACGCCCATATACCCGGGGGCGACCTCATATTCATCAAAGACTACCACCAACTTGTCGGATTCATTGATATAGAAATCCACATCTTCCGATATCTCTTTAAAATTCCATTCTTCAACTTCGTCATCTAGCCAATAAACCTTTGATTCGTCCTCCTCCATCTGCGTTTTCATCTGCTCTTTGATATTTTCTGAAATCGGCGTGATGTAATCTGCGCCATCCTCAAATAAATCCTTCAAGGTAACCATGTTCCCTGTTTTCTTGTCAATGTGATAGATTTTTTCAGACTGATTTGCTCCAGCCATTACCACCGTCTGGTGAAACCACAGGGAAAACAGCCTGTCATTGTCCGTGACCACCTCATAATCAAGGTCTACTGCCTGTGTGCCCTCGCCGCCGGAAGCTTTCACATCCGCCTCATAGGCGGCAATGATTTCATCGGTATATGCCTGAATTTTATCATTCATTGATTGAGAAGCCTCTGCTATTTCTTTGCCGCCTTCGTCCTCTACCCTGATTTCCGGGACTTTGATATTCGCCTCCATCTGTTTATCCTGGGACCAATATATACGGAAATTAACCACTTTTACAACTGCCCCAATCATTGGAATCTGTTCCATGGCATAGGCGATGGGCGCGCTGATATTGATAAGGAATGTAAGCAGCAAGGCAGCGGCAGCAACAGCAAGGCAGCCCTTGGCAAGCCATGAACGGAAGATAGAATTTCTGCCAAGTCCCTTGGGTATCCTCTCCCTCTCCAAATCACTTTTTGCCTGGCTGATGGAGGTTTCCACCTGCTGTCTTAATGAATCAGGAACTTTTATATTCTGGTAATCCTGTTTGATTTGCTCTAAATTATGATTCATAACAAAACTCTCCTTCCGTCAGTTTAATTTTCAATTTTTTGAGGCTGCGGTATAAGATGCTCTTTGTGGTGCTTAGGTTTTCCTCCAGGATATCGGCGACCTCCTGAAGCTTCCTGTCCTCAAAATAGCGTAGGACAATGGCGGCACGTTCTTTTTCATTTAAGATATCCAGTGCATCAATAGTATCAAAATCACAGTACTCATCTTCTCTCCCATCATCCGGTAAACTGCCTTGGGAAAATTCATGCTGTCTCTGGCGAAGCAGTTCCAAAGAAGTATTGATGACAATGCGGCACAGCCATGTCCTGATAAAATCCTTGTTTTTTATTGAACCCGCATTCTTGATGGCTTTGTATGCGCTCTCCTGTACGATATCCATGGCATCTGTCTCGTTCTTCACATATGTGAATGCCAGACGGTACAAAGATTCATAGGAAGATAATAATTCCTGCTCCACCAGCTGTTGTTTCTTTGGTGAATTCATGATATGTTCTCCTTTCTGTTTTCTATATGTTAGACGCTGCAGATACAGAAAAAGTTTCATTCCGTGCAAAATTTTTTATTACCCGAACCATAACAAATCTGCCCACACAATGCAACTTTTAACAGCCATGTTGACATTTGTACGAGTTCATACTATAATTTTTATGGTACGAAACCGTACCATAAGGAGGATTCATTATGCAAAACAAGGTTTCCAATGAACTGAAAAGATTCAATTTTTTATTTGGCGAAACTGGGGCGGCATATCACGAGATATATTTAAAACTGGGAATGTCAGACAGCGCCATCTCCATCCTTTATGCCGTTTTGGAAAATGGAGAGAAATGCCCGCTGCAACAAGTTTGCCATTACACTGGCCTCAGCAAACAGACGATTAACTCCGCACTGCGAAAATTAGAAGCTGAGGGCATTCTCTATTTAGAGAGGGCTGGCACTAAGAGTAAAAACGTGTGTCTCACAGAAAAGGGGAAAACACTGGCGGAACAGACTGCCGGGAGGGTGATTGCCGCAGAAAATGAAATCTTTGCTTCCTGGCCGCAGGAAGATGTGGAAAAATATTTGGAATTGACAGAAGCATATCTGATTGCTTTAAAAGAGAAAGCCAAAGACTTGTAAAAATAATTATGTTCCATGGATATAAACACGAAATGAAAGGAAGAACTTATGGCAAAGAATATGATTCAGTTATCTGACCACTTTAATTATCAGCGTCTCTTGCGCTTTACCATGCCCACGATAATGATGCTTATTTTTACCTCTGTCTACAGCGTGGTAGATGGCTTTTTTGTATCAAACTTCACAGGGAAAACACCCTTTGCCGCTGTCAATTTCATCATGCCGCTGTTGATGATACTGGGATGCGCAGGCTTTATGTTCGGTACAGGCGGCGGTGCGCTGATTGCTAAGACAATGGGCGTTGGCAATATGAAAAAGGCAAATGAACTGTTCTCCTTGATTGTCTATACGGCGGCTGTCTGCGGTATCGCCCTGGCAGTTTTCGGTATCCTCTTCCTGCGTCCGCTTGCCTCACTGATGGGGGCTAAAGGGCAGCTATTGGAAGACAGTATCGTTTACGGACGCATCATTCTGCTGGCTTTGCCGTTCTATATCCTGCAGTATGAATTCCAATGTCTGTTCGCCGCCGCCGAGAAACCAAAACTTGGCTTATGTGTAACAATTGCTGCCGGTGTGATTAACATGGTCTTGGATGCCTTGTTTGTCGCCATTTTTCATTGGGGACTTCCTGGTGCGGCGGCAGCAACCGCAATCAGCCAGTTTACCGGAGGCATTGTGCCCATTCTCTATTTTGCACGCAAAAATGACAGCCCTCTGCAACTGGGAAGATGCAGGTTTGACGGATGGGCGCTGGTGAAAACATGCACCAACGGCTCCTCCGAGCTGATGAGCAATATTTCCATGTCTGTCGTGTCCATGCTATTTAATATACAGCTTATGAAATATGCAGGGGAGAACGGTATCGCCGCATATGGAGTATTGATGTACGTAAGCATGATTTTCCAGGCTGTCTTTCTCGGATACTCCGTTGGCGCAGCTCCGGTAATCAGTTACAATTATGGAGCACAGAATTGTCAGGAATTAAAAAGCCTACGGCAAAAAAGCATACTCTTAATCAGTGTATTTTCCGTGGCAATGCTTGCTGCCGGGCAGCTATTGGCACGCCCCCTCTCCATGCTTTTTGTCGGCTACGATAAGGCTCTCATGGATATGACCGTACATGCTTTTACTATTTTTTCATTTTCCTTTTTGCTGTCCGGCTTCTCCATCTGGGGCGCGTCCTTTTTTACCGCATTAAACGATGGGCTGATTTCCGCGCTCATCTCTTTCTTGCGTACGTTGGTCTTCCAGTGCGTGGCAGTTCTCATCTTTCCTCTTATCTGGGGACTTGATGGAATCTGGGCAGCCGTAGTTGCAGCGGAAGTATTGGCAGCCGTGATGACCGCGCTGTTTTTGATAGGGAAACAAAAGAAATATCGTTACTAACAGAGGTTATCGTAACAAAGTTGGCAATCCCACTGAATTTAATTTCTCAGCTTTATTGGTTCAATGGTTTCTTCATATATATCTTTTAAATGTCCGTCCACACTCCATATTCTGATTTTATGTATTGCCGGGGTTTCATCCCTGTACCTTTGATATGCTCTGATTATTGATAAATCTCCAAATCCTTCTCCTCTCATTGCAAAATCTGGAAATTTTCTGCATAGTTCCTGTATATCTTTCTCCGTAAGCTGATTTCCATAGAATTGCCAGGGCGCCTGATTATGGATTGTTTTATCAAGACACATGCTAAATTTTTCTGCCGCCTTTCTTCGTTGTCTGCCATCCCCACAATGAGCTATATGATTTCCTGTTTCAATAATTGTCGCAAAAGGCAGCACCAAAGCATTAGTATCCTTTTTTTCAGTTAAACTTTTTAATTCTTCCATAACTTATTCACGTTGCTGATTTCTTCCTGGAACATCAATAATATTTAGAAAAACTGAAGTATCTATAAAATGGACAAACATACCCTAATCCTCCAACCATGCATAATCTTCTGTTTTCTCATCATTTTTAATGTAACTGAGAATCATATCACTGGTAAAAACATCCCCCAACTTTCCATTCACAAGCAGCAGAGGCATGTTTTTAACGTTAATCAAAGAAATAAATTTCCCATCTCCTCCTTTGTCATCCCTGAATACAATCTGCACCCCTGCAAGGTCTTCTTTACTTAATGCATTCAGAAGAATTGCATTATGCGTTGTAAAAATAACGTCTATTTCCCGCTCCCTCGCTGTAACAGACACAATATTTATTAATATTTTTGCCCTTCCCGGATGAATACCGTTGTCTATCTCTTCGATAACAATTACTCCGCCCTTTTTTTCACTTAAAACTGCCGCCACAATTGCCAGACATCTTAATGTTCCATCCGACAGGCGGGTTGCATCTATTTTTTCAACTTCCTGACCAGATTTTTCCTCCAAAAATAAAATCACATCGTTTAATGGCCCCTCTTTAAATGTAATGTCTAATATCTTATTCTCCGGCAATTTCTGCATAATGTTCAATAATAATTTCTTATTGTCTTCTTCTTTGCACAAAGCATAAAGTACGGAAGAAATATTGGAAGCATTGACTCTCAGTTCAATATCATTGATAAAAGAATAATTCCTCATCTGATAGGTTTCAGGATTCAGATATAATATATTTTTAAAACTTTCTGTCACAGTGTTAGCATATTCCACAATTTTTTTTCCATACTTTTTTTCTTGTGGCAATTTTGTAGGAATCTGACTTATAATTGCCGAAAACCGAATACAGGAAATGTCAGGGTTACGCCCTTTCTGTCCATTGTTACATGCAACAACAATATCCCCTGACTCCTCGCTGGCAGGCTTTGTTGAAAACATCAGCTTCTCTCCATTGCTGGTAATTTCTGACAGCCGTTCCTCTGCAATCATTATCCTGTCCTTAACTTGAATTTTTACCCTGTACAGTAAATCAATGTCATCATTAAATTTTACTGTACAGCCTAGGACAAAATAATCTGACCCAAATCTACAGCAGCCCTTTGCACCACCTCTAATCCCTGAATCACTGTTTTTTGTACCATCTAAAACCGCCGACAAATCTCGTCCCGACATAATTTCAGATAAAATCATCATTCCTTCAATCATATTAGTTTTTCCAGCAGCATTTGTACCAATTAAAGTCGTAATGTTTTCTATCATTATCTCAGCTCTTGCAAAATTCTTAAAATTTTCTTAAAAAATTTTCTTAATCATATCCGTCAGCTTCCTTTTAATTTACTATAATTAATAATCGTTGCATTTTTTTATAGCTTATCACTTCTGGAAAAAGATAACAACAAATAATTTGCATTTTTTATGCAGATTCTACATATAACAGGAGGAAAGCAAATGCAACGCATTTTTTTCATGCTTTCCGACGACATGGCAGTCAACGCACTGCGGTGGCTGCCGATTCCTCTATCTTAGGAGGAAAGCAAATGCAACGCATTTTTTTACATGGATTTTACATATACCTCTCTCCAATTTCACAAGCCCATGATAAATTGATTCTACAACGATGAAAGCGAGGTAGTAAATACATGGATTTACTCAGCATTTTTACAATGATTGGCGGACTTGCCCTGTTCCTGTATGGAATGCATCTTCTCGGCGAAGGGCTGGCGAAAGTTTCCGGCGGCAGAATGGAAGCGATTCTCTCCAAAATGACTGACAGCCCCTTAAAAGGCGTACTGCTCGGCGCAGGAGCAACTGCCGTCATACAGTCTTCCTCCGCTACTACCGTGATGGTAGTCGGCTTCGTCAATTCAGGAATCATGAAGCTGCAGCAGGCCGTAGGGATTATCATGGGCGCCAATATCGGCACCACAATTACCTCCTGGATTTTAAGCCTTTCCGGCATTGAAAGCAGCAATCTTTTTGTCAAGCTTTTAAAACCCGAAGCTTTTTCGCCCATCCTTGCGATGGTCGGCATCATTTTGCTGATGTTCTGTAAATCCGAACGTAAAAAAGACGTGGGCACCATTTTATTGGGATTTGCGATATTGATGTTCGGCATGGATACGATGAGTTCTGCAGTGGAGCCTTTGAAAAACATTCCCGCCTTTACCAATTTATTTGTAGCTTTTTCCAATCCGATTATCGGCATGATTGCAGGAACAATCCTCACTGCCATTATACAGAGTTCCTCCGCATCGGTGGGTATCCTGCAGGCGCTCTGTATCACCGGGGCAATCCCCTATTCTGCCGTTCTGCCGATTATTGCCGGACAGAATATCGGAACCTGCATCACGGCGCTGCTGTCATCTATCGGAGCAAGCACCAATGCCAAGAGGGCAGCGTTCATCCATCTGTATTTCAATGTGATTGGCACGGCTGTATTTATGGTAGGTTTTTATATCATCCATTATATCTCACCCTTTGATTTCCTGGAAAATGCCGCCACGCCATCAGGCATTGCCGTGACGCACTCCTTCTTTAATATTTTTGCCACCCTTATTTTACTGCCATTTTCCTATCAATTGGTGAAGCTGGCAAGCATTTCTGTCCGCGATAAGGAAGCCGCTTCCGCACCAGAACTCCCCTCCAAGCTGGCAGCGTTAGCAAACATGGACAAGCGTTTTTTGGACAACCCGCCTTTTGCACTCACACAATGCAAAAAGACGACCAGAGCCATGCTTGCGCTGGCAGACGAGTCGGTAAATGAAGCTTTGGCATTGATTGCCAGTTATAGTAAGAAAAAAGCAGACTATGTGGAAGATTTGGAGAACTATGTGGACCAATATGAAACGGAAATCAACGATTATATGTTCGAGATAGATTTAGCTCCCTTGTCCATCACGGACTCCAGAGAATTATCTGTGATGCAGCAATGCGTTGGCAATATAGAGCGTGTGGCAGACTATGCGTTGGCAATCACGCTCAGCCTTAAAAAAATGGCAAAAAAGGAACTTAATTTCTCCAAAGAGACAAAAGAAGACCTGGCGCTCTACAGCGACATCCTCCTGTCCCTTGTAAGGCACACCGAGCAATACTGGGAAAATTCTGAACCCATGGTTGCCAATGATGCCTATCAGCTGGAAAATGAATTAAACCGAATTGAAAAAAGAATCATCAAAGAACACAAAAAACGACTGAAAAAAGATAAATACAGCGTGGATATGGGATTTATCCTCTCAGACATCCTCATAGGCTTAAAAAAAGTGGCAGAACACTCTCTTCTTGTTATCGAAGCCATGCAGACGGCAAAGGCAGAATAAATCAATGCATGTCCGAAAATTCCACATGCACCGTTGTACCGATACCTATGTCGCTGTCCAACGAAACTGCTGCGCCATGAACTTCAGCAATATGTTTGACGATTGCCAGGCCAAGGCCGGTACCCCCGGTCTTTCTGGAACGGCTTTTGTCCACGCGGAAAAAACGCTCAAATACGCGTTTCTGGTATTTAGGTGAAATGCCGATACCGTCATCCTGTACAATCAGTTTATCTGTGACTGTCACCCATACATGGCCGCCCTCCCGGTTGTAACGGATGGCATTGTCACATAAATTATAGAACAATTCTTCCATCAGCCCTCTGTTTGCCTGAATGACAAGCGGCGTACCTTTGAGAGAAAGCGTGACGCCGTGCTTGTCGGCAACCGGCTGCAGCATTTCTATACAACGTACTGCAATTTCATACACATCCACAGATTCAAAAGAACCCATATAATCCGAGGAATCGTCAAGTTCCGATAACTGCAGGATATCATTGATTAACGCCAGCAGCCTCTGGGCATTTCTGTGGATTTCCTCTGCAAAATGACGCCCTTCTTTTTTGGATGCCATGCCATTGGCAATCAGTTCCGCATAACCAGATATCGCCGTCAGCGGCGTTTTCAGTTCATGGCTTACATTGGCAGTAAATTCCTGGCGGATTTTGCCGTTTTGCAGCGCCTCCTCATGCCGGGAACGTATCAATTCGATAAAAGGCATCAGTTCTTTGTAGGTACTGACATTTTCAAGATGCTCCATGTCAGATGCCATCTGCTCAATTGGCGAAACAAAAGCTTTGGTAAGCTGTCTGGCTATCCACACAGATATCAGGAATGACAAAACGGCAATCAACAGCGTAATGGGCAGCGTATTCCGGTAAACGTTCCAGATACTGCCAGCCTGTTTGGCAATCCGCAGAATAGTGCCATCTTCCGCCCTTTTGGCATAGAAAAAAATATTTTGCTCCATAGTCTGCGACTTCCGTATGCTCGTGCCTTGACCATTCTGCATAGCCTGCACGACTTCAGGGCGTCCTTTATGGTTGTCCAAACTATTATTTCCTGAATAACTGTCATACAGCACAGAGCCGTCCTTTGCAATCCAGGTAATCCTCAGTTCCTCCTGCGGATTGACAACCCCTTCATGCTCCATACGTTCCATCAACTGCAAATCTTCCATTATTTCCGCGAAGGAAGAGAGTTCTGCAAAAACCTCTTTCTGGAAAAAACGATAGGAAACAACCGTAGTAAAAAACACGCTGAGAAAAATTGAGACTGCGATAACCACCATAAAATTCAGATTAATTTTCTTTGCCATTTACATATTCCCCATCCTTCCAACATAGTCAGATATCCTTGTAAATATAGCTATTTTCCTTATTGCCCGCAAAAAGAGAATCTCTTGCCGCCATTTAAAAGTTCACTGCAGAAGATACCCTACGTTCCTCACGGTCTTAATATGTTTGCCGGCATCCCCCAGCTTCTTACGCAGCGTCTTAATATGCACATCCAAAGTCCGCGATTCTCCGAGAAAATCTATGCCCCATATTTTTTCCATCAATGAGTCCCTCGTCAGTACAATGCCAGTATTCTGCATGAGAAGCGACAAAAGTTCAAATTCCTTATATGTAAGTTCCACCTGTTGTCCCGACACCTGACAGGAGCGGTTTGCCCTCGATAATACAATATCTGACAGGGTCAGCTCATCCTCCGCTTTCTCCGGCTCTGCTCTCCGAAGAAGCGCTTTGATACGCGAAATCAATTCCATAACGCCAAACGGCTTGGTAATATAATCATCAGCCCCCATGTCCAGCCCCTTCACCTTATCAAGTTCCGTTGTCTTGGCAGTCACCAGGATAATGGGCAGATTTCTCGTATCTGGCTGTTCCCGCAGCTTCTTTAAGACTGAAATGCCGTCCTCATCCGGAAGCATGATATCCAGCAGGATTAGGGATGGTTTCTTGTTCTTGATATATTTCAGGAAATCAGAGGCACATGCAAACCCCTTTGCCTCATAGCCGCTGTTTCTCAGGGCAAATATTTCTATTTCACGGATGTTGGCATCATCCTCAACTACATAAATTGTTTTCATCCTGGCACCTCTCATCACACAAACTACCTGTATCCGGGAAAAACACACGGACCTTCAGACTGCCCTGTTCGTACTCAGCCAAAATCGTTCCGCCCATCTGCTCTGTCAGCATGCGGGCAATTGACAGGCCCAAACCTGTAGATTTGCTGGCAGAATCCACCGTATAGAAACGGTCAAACAGCTTTCCCACCTGCACTTCATCCAGCCCATGTACGTTATTGGCAAAAATGATTTCACCGCTCGCCAATAAGGTAATCTTCAAATCCCCTTCACTATACTTTACAACATTGTTTAAAAGATTGGAGAATACGCGTGCCAGGGCTGATTTATCAAGCAGCCGCACGACTTTTTCCTGCGGCATCTCAATCTGCGGCGCAATGCCGCGCCCATGGAGCGCGGAATAAAATGAGGCTATGCTCTCCTCCAGTACGCTCCCGATTGCCACAGGCTCCCTGTCTGCGCTGTCTCCTCCTGAAATAATCACAGAATAACGGAACAGTTCTTCCGTGAGTTCTGCCAAAAGTTCTGCCCGGTTGCGGATTATCCCGATATACCTCTGTGACGTCTGGGAGTGTTCTTCCTGCTCCAGCAAATCCAGATAGCCGCAGATTGCAGTCAGCGGTGTGCGCAAATCATGTGAAATATTTGCCACCGCATGTTTCAATTCCAAATCTCCCTCATAGAAACGGTGCCGCTGCGCGCGCAGTTTACGAAGCTGCCGATTAATCTCATCTGCCAGACGGCGCATAGACTGGTCCCGCGATGAGATATCAATCAGCGTATTGGTATCGGTTATAAGCCGGTCGACAAAACCGTCCGCAATCTCCGCTGCCGCCTTTTGTAAGATATGAACTTTTACAAGAAGGGCTGCAATGATTACAGCCATCATGCCGACAAGAGCCCACAACCAACTTTCCATCACCTGCTCCTTTATAATCAAAATATATATCCCTTTATTTCAGGCAGCTATCTGAGGTTTTTCCTTTTAAAAAACGCAATGCCGCAGAATGTCGGCACAACCGTCAGCAAAACGGACGACAGAATCATGCGCAGAGGATTTACAACCTCCAGCTGCCACATCAAAATTCCCTGGCCTGTGGGCAGGAAATCCATCATAAATTCATAAAATGTCCGTTTCACGCCGCCGATATAACTGGGATTCGGCTGCTGCTCGCTCATCTGCATTCCATTTTGCGTCATCTCAATACCGCTTACCATCTCCGGCTGCTGCAGCCCATTGTATATCATGCTTGCCAGGATAAGCAGCCCCAAAAACAGAAAAATGGAAATGGCAACCGTTACCGCTTTATTAGAGGACAACATGCTGATAAATGTAAAAACAGACGAAAAAGCTGCCACAAACAAAACGGCTATCAGCAGATATTCCAGCAAATAAGGGATACCTATCTGCCATACGCCCAGCGCAGGCACGCCAACCAATGCCCCACCAAGCCATACTGCCATCACAAACAAAGTTGCCAGAAATGTAACCGCCAGATTGGCGAGGTAAATGCCCGCCCTGGTATGCCCTACAACCAGTTTATTACGGATTGTGCCGTCACTGTATTCCGTGCCCAGGAACATACTGCAGAACAAGGCGCAGAACATGCCGATAACCAGTGCAAATTGAAAGTAATAATCATCCAGGGTATAGTGGTATTCTGCCAGGCTGGTGGTTGCCTGCCTGACAGAATTTAACATATAGATAACAGCATAGATGAGCATAGCCCCCACGCAGAACCAGAACGTTTTATCCCGAAAAAGGCGGGAAAAATTAGCGGATACGAGTTTACGCATTTCTACCACCTCCCACCAGACTGACATAATAACTCTCCAGGCTTTCATCGTGCTCCTGCATAGAGATGACCTCACAGCTTTCCTTCGCCAGTAATGACGTCAATTGGGAGACATTTATCTTCGCATATATATCCGCAGTATTGGAGGATAAAATTTTATAATCAGTCCCCAATCCATCCAGCACACGGACGAGGGCTTTGGTGTCGCTCACTTCCACGCGTACGCATTTGCGGCAATTATCCTCCAGTTCCCTGGCGCTCATTTCTTTTACAATGGAACCATTGTCAATGAAACCATAATGCGTTGCCAGCTTGGAAAGTTCGTCCAGAATATGGCTGGAAATCAGCACCGTTATCTGCCGCTCCCGGTTCAGCTTCAATATCAATTCCCGTATTTCAATGATGCCCTGTGGGTCTAAGCCATTGACAGGCTCGTCAAGAAGCAAGAAATCGGGGTCTCCGGCAAGCGCAACTGCTATGCCCAATCTTTGACGCATACCGAGCGAAAAATTCCTGGCTTTCTTCCTCCCTGTATCTGCAAGGCCCACCAATTTCAGAATATCGGCAATCCCCTCAAATGTCGGCAGCCCCAGAATGCGGTACTGTTGCCGCAGGTTATTTTCCGCCGTCATATCGAGATAGATGGACGGCGTCTCCACGACAGCTCCCATCCTCCTGCGCGATTTTACAATGTCCTTCTGCGAATTCTTCCTGCCATACAGCGTATATTCACCGGACGTTGGCTCCTGCAGACCGCAAATTAGCCGGATAAGCGTAGTCTTGCCAGCGCCGTTCTTGCCCACAAAACCGTAGATTGCCCCTTTGGGAACGTTCATGGATACGCCGTTGAGCGCTTTGAAATCTTTGTAATGTTTACTCAATGCCTTTGTCTGTAAAACATATTCCATAAAAACATGACCTCCTTTATGTGATACCCCTATTATACGGAGTAACCATAAAGAAACCGGTAAAGAGAATCGTAAAGAAATAGTAAAGAATCATTCTTCCCGCATCTTAAAGCCAATTCCCCAGACTGCCTCTATGTAATCTTTATCGCTTACCTTCTTGAGTTTTTTGCGCAGATTGCTGATGTGCATTTTGAGGGAACTTTCTATGCCATCCGGCGTATCTTCCCCGATTCGGTCCAACAACACAGATTTGGTGATGACCTGCGTAGGGTTTTGCATCAGTACTTTGAGAATCGCATATTCTGTCCTTGTAAGCCGCACTTCTTTCGTGCCTACCGATACGGTATGCACCTCCATGTCAAGCGTCATGTCACCATAGGTCAATACAGGAACAGGAAGCCTGACTGCCACATTGCGCAGCTGCACAGCTATCCGCGCCAAAAGCTCTTTCGTATGAAAGGGCTTTGTGACATAATCGGCTGCTCCGCCCAGAAGCAAATTCACTTTGAGGTTCACGTCTGCCTTAGCGCTCACCACAATCACCGGGATTCCTTTTATCTGTAAAAGCACTTTGTCACCCTCCAGCCCTGGCAGCATCAAATCCAGCAGCACAAGGTCCGGCCTGATATCAGACAATACCAGCAAGGCTTCTGTCCCTGAATAAGCACGAAAAACACCATAACCCTCTTTTATAAGGATTTCCTCAAGCATATTTCCAATATACATATCGTCATCAATAATCAGTATATTTTTCACAGCTACCTCTCACAAGACTTCTTCGATGAACCCATTATAGCATAGGACAAACTGATTTTCCATTATTACAATAATGATTGGCCGCTATTTCGTTCCTGCATACAAAGCAGCTTCCTTTACATAGTGCTCAGCGTTACAGCGGTTGCTTTCGATTTCCTCCGGGTTAACTGCACGCTTTATCTTCGCCGGGCTGCCCATCACCAGGGAATTGTCTGGAATCACTGTGCGCTCCGTCACCAAAGCCCCTGCCGCGACAATGCAGTTTTTGCCGATAACAGCATCATTCATGATAACAGCGCCCATGCCAATCAGGGAATTATCGCCAACGGTACAGCCATGGATTACCGCATTATGTCCAATGGTAACGCCTTCTCCAATAACAACAGCCCCTCCTTTATCCACATGGACCACGCAGCCATCCTGCACATTGCTGCCCCTGCCGACTGAGATTTCTCCCTCTTCGGCACGGATAACCGCATGAAACCAGACACTTACCTCCTCCTGCAGTGTAACATTGCCGCAGACAACAGCGCCCTGCGCAATAAAAACATTTTCTTTTATTACTGGTTCTTTCAACACCATCATTCCAATCCATCCTTTCCCTATCTCTTCCTAAATTTCCTTTATGACTGCTAATTCATAGTCATATTATACAAAAAACATTTTCTATTCATACGTTTCAAAGCATTTTTTTGTATATAATATCTAATTTTTTCCATTTCATACCACTTTTGCGGCCTTATATTTACAAAATGCAGAAACTCACGCCCATTCCATTGACATAATTATAATCCCTCCTTATAATTATAATCAGGCTGGCAATACAATTATAAATAGATGTTGGCTATAATTCAAGCATTTACAGCACGGAAATCAATTTTCAAAATATCCTTATAATTTATGGATATTTATATATTGCTGGGGCTGCACATACCCAAAACAAACAATTCAGGGACGTTTTTAGCGTAGGCAAAATCCACTGCTTCTGGTATTGGCACGCGACGCTTTGCGTCACCTGCCATGTCGTCGGAAGGCATTTAAGAAATGTTCCACATTTGCCTTCCTCCTACGGAAACCTGGCACGAAGGTTTTCCTGAGGGGCTTGGTTGCAGTTAGCAGTTAGTTTGCCAAAGCGTTGTCCCGTTTGTGTGGGTATATGCAGCGTACAGCAATAGGGAAGTGTAGATAGATGTAAGGATATTTTTAAAATTGATTTCCGTGCATATATAGGGAATATCGGAGGCATACATGGATATCAACTTTGAATTGTATAAAGTCTTCTATCAGGTAGCTTCTACCTTAAGTTTTTCAGAGGCTTCCAAGAAGTTATTCATATCCCAGTCTGCCGTCAGCCAATCCATCAAAACGCTGGAGCGCAAACTGGGGCAGCCCTTGTTTATACGCAGCACAAAAAAAGTGCAGCTGAGCCCTGCCGGGCAGACACTGCTCATGCATGTGGAACCTGCCATCAATTTGCTGCAAAAAGGGGAGACACGGCTGTTGGACAGCAATGTACTGGGGCTTGGGCAGCTTCATATCGGAGCAAGCGACACCATCTGCCGCTACTTTTTAGTTCCCTACCTGAAGCAGTTCCATGAGCAGTTCCCCGAAGTGCCTATCAAGGTGACAAACGCAACTTCCCCAAAATGTGTAGAGTTATTAGCCAAGGGGACTGTGGATTTAATTATTACCAACTACCCCAACTTCCGCATGAATCAGGCATATGTACAGAAAATAGTTGCTGACTTTCAGGATGTGTTTGTGTCAAATCCTGCTTCTTTGGATTTGCAGCAGGAAGAGTTTTCGCTTGCGGACTTAAATAATTATCCCATTTTACTGTTGGACCGCAAAAGCACGACCAGCGACTTCCTGCACAGCCTGTTTCTGCAGCATCAGTTAGAACTGATTCCCGAGGTGGAACTGAGCAGCAATGATTTCCTCATGGACCTTGCAAGGATTGGCCTTGGCATCGCTTTCGTCCCCGACTATTGCCTGTCCGCAGATGATGAATTGTGTATCTTAAAAATAAAAGAGACGATACCAAAACGACAGATGGCAGCTGCCGTCAACCCGGAACTGCCGCTCTCTCCGTCCGCTCAGGAATTCCTAAAGCTTCTCCCTGAGGTGTCATAATCCTCACAGAAGCATCACAACCATAAGGGTACTGGTTGGAAGCTGTTTCTGCCAAGCAGACAGCATCCACTGACCATACATTTAACTTTTTTATAGAAAGGAGACTTGTAACATGAAACTTTTTAACGTAAAAGACACCGAAGAATTTTTTAAGGTAGTAGACCAGTGCAAAGGCACCGTAGAGCTGGTCTCCTCACAGGGCGACCGCCTGAATCTGAAATCCCAGCTCACAAAATATATTACCATCTCCTAAATCAACATATGTGAAACGCTTATCTTCTCGTGAAACTTCACC
>CANOFO010000047.1 GCA_947565305.1 uncultured Lachnospiraceae bacterium
GCCCTGTCACGGCGGAGGTCGAGGGTTCGAGTCCCTTCTGGGTCGTTTGTGGTGAATATTGTGACAGTGGATATTGTAATAGTGAGTGTGTATGTCGATTCTGCGAATCGCCATCCCGCGCTAACGCTCGGATAAAATAACAGAAACTGAGCCTTAGCCAAGCAAGCTTGCTAGACTCAGTTTCCGTCATTTTAACACTCACTACAAGTAACGCGTGGGATCTTAGCTCAGCTGGGAGAGCATCTGCCTTACAAGCAGAGGGTCACAGGTTCGAGCCCTGTAGGTCCCATTTGTGCCGGCGTGGCGGAACTGGCAGACGCGCAGGACTTAAAATCCTGTGGTGGCGACATCGTACCGGTTCGATTCCGGTCGCCGGCATTATCGAGTTTAAGGCTCAGCTCTGGAGATTACAGAGTTGGGTCTTTTTATTTTTATATTCTAATCATCAGAGCAAACTGCTCTGTATTTCCTATTGTGGGCTTGCCCACTTTGGTTTATTATGCTAGAATGTACGTGCAAAGACTGGATGAAAAAGGAGATTTTATTATGGCAAAAGTAGGAATTGTTATGGGCAGTGATTCAGATATGCCAATCATGGCTAAGGCAGCGGATATTTTGGAAGAATTGGGTGTTTCATATGAAATGACCATTATCTCTGCACACAGAGAGCCGGATGTATTTTTTGAATATGCGAAATCAGCGGAAGAAAAGGGATTTAAGGTGATTATTGCGGGTGCTGGCATGGCAGCGCATCTGCCGGGTATGTGTGCCGCAATTTTTCCCATGCCGGTAATCGGAATTCCTATGCATACCACCTCTCTGGGGGGACGGGATTCCTTATATTCTATTGTACAGATGCCGTCAGGGATACCGGTTGCCACTGTGGCAATTAATGGAGGAGCCAATGCCGGGCTTCTTGCAGCCAAGATTCTTGCTACTTCTGATGAAGAACTGCTTGGGAGGTTGAAGGATTATTCCAGGAAATTAAAAGAGCAGGTGGAAGCCAAGGATGCTCATTTGCAGGAAGTAGGATATAAAAATTACTAATTCAAAGCAACAGTTCAGCCAGCCGAGTTAAATTGGGGAAAATCGTGCTTGCACGAATTTTACACGATTTAGTTCGGCTGAGGGAACGCCATCTTATGAGCAAAGTTAGCTGCAAAGCAGTGAGAAAACGCCGTAGGCGTCTTTGCGAATGGCGTGGGCTGAACTGTTACCATTGATACACAATTACAATAACTTTTATATACAGGAGGAAAAATAATGGATTACAAAAATGCAGGTGTCGACATTGAAGCTGGTTATAAGTCTGTAGAATTGATGAAAAAGCATGTACAGCAGACCATGCGGCCGGAAGTATTGACCAATTTAGGTGGATTTTCGGGTGCATTTTCCATGGAAAAATTCAAGGATATGGAGAAACCTACGCTGGTGTCCGGTACAGATGGAGTGGGAACCAAGTTAAAACTGGCATTTTTAATGGACAAGCATAATACCATTGGAATTGACTGTGTGGCAATGTGTGTCAACGATATTGCCTGTGCCGGCGGAGAACCATTATTTTTTCTGGACTATATTGCATGTGGTAAAAATTTCCCAGAGAAAATTGCTGAAATCGTTAGCGGCGTAGCTGAGGGATGTATCCAGAGCAATGCGGCATTGATTGGCGGAGAGACGGCAGAGATGCCAGGATTTTACCCAGAGGATGAGTATGACCTGGCAGGATTTGCAGTGGGGGTAGTTGACGAAAAGGACATTATCACTGGAGAGGGTTTAAACGCTGGGGATGTATTGATTGGCATGGCAAGTTCTGGCGTGCATTCCAATGGATTTTCTCTTGTGCGCAAGATATTTAAAATGGACAAAGAAACACTGAATACTTATCATGATGAACTGGGTGAGACTTTGGGGGAGGCTTTGCTTGCGCCCACGAAGATTTACGTAAAGGCACTGCGTTTCATAAAGGAGGCAGGAGTGAGGATAAAAGCCTGCAGCCATATCACAGGCGGCGGTTTTTATGAGAATGTACCGCGTATGCTGCCGGAAGGAAAACATGCGGTGATTGAGAAAAGCAGCTATGAAGTCCCGGCTATTTTTAAGATGATGGCGAGGGAAGGCAGTGTGGAAGAGAAGATGATGTACAATACCTATAATATGGGGATTGGCATGGTCCTGGCTGTAGCGCCGGAGGATGTACAGAAAGCGGTGGAAGCTATCGGTGCAGCGGGCGAAACTGCTTATGTGATTGGTAAGGTAGAAAATGGAGAAAAAGGAGTAACGTTATGTTAAGAATCGTTGTCTGTGTATCGGGCGGAGGGACGAATCTGCAGGCGATTCTTGACTCCATTGATAATGGGACAATAACTAATGCTGAGATTGCGGCAGTCATCAGCAATAATGCCAATGCCTACGCATTGGAGCGCGCCAGGGAACATGGAATCCCTGGAATCTGCATTTCTCCCAAACAATTTGAGAATCGTGATAATTTTAACACGGCTTTTTTGGATAAGGTAAATAGCTACCAGCCAGATTTGATTGTGTTGGCAGGATTTTTGGTAGTGATACCGGGGATGATGATACAGGAATACCGAAACCGGATTATCAATATCCATCCATCCCTGATTCCTTCTTTTTGTGGAAAGGGCTATTATGGGCTGAAAGTCCACGAAGGTGCGTTAAACCGCGGTGTCAAAGTGACTGGGGCAACCGTGCATTTTGTAGACGAAGGTACGGATACCGGACCGATTATTTTGCAGCATCCGGTGATGGTAGAGAGTGAAGATACGCCGGAAACTTTGCAGCGGCGCGTGATGGAACAAGCGGAATGGAAAATTTTGCCCCAGGCGATTGACATGATTGCCAACGGCAGGATTAAGGTAACGGATGGCAAAGTGGTAATTGCTGGATAAGATATAGATTTTATAGAAAAAGCAGTAATTAATGGACAGGATATAGATTTTATAGAAAAAGCAGTAATTAATGGACAGGATATGGATTTTATAGAAGAAAGCAGTAATTGTGGATGACGGATAAAGTTTAGTTTCAGAAAAGGAGAGCAGGATGAAAGTATTGATTGTAGGCAGCGGCGGGCGTGAACACGCGATTGCCATGAGCGCGTCAAAAAGCCCTAAGGTAGAGAAGATTTACTGTGCGCCAGGAAATGCGGGCATTGGGCAGATTGCGGAGTGTGTGCCAATTGGCGCGATGGAATTTGATAATTTGGTTTCCTTTGCCAAAGAGAAAGAGATAGATTTTACGATTATAGGCATGGATGACCCATTGGTAGGCGGTGTGGTGGATGCATTTGAAGCGGAGGGGTTCAAGGTGTTCGGTCCCAGGAAAAATGCAGCCATTCTTGAGGGAAGCAAAGCATTTTCCAAGGATTTGATGAAGAAATACCATATCCCTACCGCAGCTTATGAGACGTTTGACGACCCAAACAAAGCCCTTGCATATCTGGAAAATGCCAAGATGCCCATTGTGCTCAAAGCAGACGGTCTTGCATTAGGAAAAGGCGTGTTAATCTGCCAGACGTTGGAGGAAGCAAAAGCTGGCGTCAAGGAGATTATGGAGGATAAGAAATTCGGCTCCGCCGGCAACCATATGGTGGTGGAAGAATTTATGACCGGGCGGGAGGTGTCGGTGCTGTCATTCGTGGATGGGAAGACGATTAAGATTATGTCTTCGGCACAGGACCATAAGCGGGCCAAGGATGGAGACCAGGGTTTGAATACCGGGGGAATGGGTACCTTCTCCCCAAGCCCTTTCTATACGCCAGAGGTGGATGAATTCTGTAAGAAATACATATACCAGGCGACCGTAGATGCTATGGCAGCGGAGGGACGTCCCTTTGTAGGCATTATTTTCTTTGGGCTGATGCTGACGGAGGATGGTCCCAAGGTATTGGAGTACAACGCGCGTTTTGGCGACCCGGAAGCACAGGTAGTATTGCCGCGCATGAAAAACGATATGCTGGAAGTAATGGAAGCCTGTGTAGAGGGCAGATTGGAAGAGATAGATTTACAGTTTGAAGATAATGCCGCTGTCTGCGTGGTGTTAGCTTCTGACGGCTATCCGGTGTCATATGAAAAGGGTTTTGAGATTAAGGGAATGGAGCAGTTTGAGTCTAAGGAAGGATATTACTGTTTCCATGCGGGAACTGCCTTAAAAGATGGAAAGATTGTCACCAACGGAGGCCGTGTTTTAGGCATTACCGCCAAAGGGGATGATTTGAAGGAAGCGCGCGCCAATGCTTACAAAGCGACAGAATGGGTAACATTTGATAATAAGTATATGCGGCACGATATTGGCAAAGCGATTGACGAAGCATAGATAAGGAAAAGCGAGGGGAAGAAGACATGCAAATCAGGCGGCTATCTATCTGTAATGAATTTAAATGCATAGGAGCTGCCTGTCCGGCAAACTGCTGTCAGGGCTGGAAGATTCCCCTTGATTATAATACCTATATCAAATACCTGCAGGAAAAAGGATTTTTCGGCACAAAGCTCAGGTGTTTTATTAGAAGAAATGAGGATACAGCCGCCTTTCGGAGCGCTTTTGGCAGATGTCCATTTTGGGGCGGCGACCATCTCTGTGAGATACAGAAAAAACATGGAATAGAATATATGCCAGCCGTGTGCGTACAGTTCCCAAGACAACTGTACAATCTCGCCTTTTTCTGTGAGGAAACGCTTTACCTTGCCTGTCCGGAGGCGGCAAGGCTTTTTCTGCAATATGTGGAGAAAGATGGACCGTTCGGCTGCCTTATCCTGGAGGGTGAGGTCAGTTACGAAGTCAATACGACAAATGATGATGAGGCGTTCCTAAATTATCTTATAAAGTCGCGGGAAGAACTGGCCGGAATGCTCAGACAGGGAATGGATTTTAGCAGCATGGCAATCCTGGCGTATGGACATGATGCACAGAATGCCTGTCTTGCCAAGGCAGCGCTTCCCAGCCCGATAAATTATATGTCTGGGGAACGTTATGAAATAAATATTCAGGAAATCAATCGACTCCTATTTGATGGGTTTTACCATCCAAATCTCAGGGTTACTTCTCATCTCCTGTATAAGCTATGCAAGAAATATATCAGGGAATATGCCATGTTAAGCCGGATGAACCCGAAAGCTGCCGATAAAAAACTGCTTGTCCTGCAGGATAGCTTGCATCAGAAAGTCCCCATGCTGGAAAAAATTCTTAACAGGTATTTTGAGTATTATCTGTTCACGAATTTTCTTGATATCTATGAAGATTACTGTTTTCGCAGGTGTTTGCGTTTCGGCATTGTTAAGACGAAAATGCTGCTGCTGTTCCTTGCCCTCTACGCGGAGCATAAAGACAGCATAGGAACGGCAGAGATTGCCAAAATCATTGCCATATATGAAAGGAGGGCACCTCATATAAAAGATGCCCTCGGTAAAAGATAGTTAATAATTACAAATTTTATTGGTTCTCAAAACGGTAATCCGTAACGCGTTTTGTCTTTTTCTCACTCCTTGGCAGCGTTCCCACAGGGACAACTGTAATCTTGGGGGTAACGCCAATCCGTGATTTGAACAGATTGCGTATTTTAGCTGCCGCCTCTTCAAAGTCTACACGACCTTCCACTTCGACTGTAACAATCATGATATCTTTGTTTTTGGAATCATCGTGCGCGATGGTTACATTGTATTCGCTGGAAACGCCATCCACGAGCTGCAGCAGGTCCTCAATCTGGCTGGGGAACATATTTACACCGTGAACCTTGAACATGTCATCGCTGCGCCCTTTGATGATATCAAGTCGTGGATACTGTCTGCCACAAGGGCATTCCCCAGGGATAATCCGTGAAATGTCATGCGTGCGGAAGCGCAGGAGCGGCGCGCCCTCTTTTACCAGGGTGGTAATGACAATCTCCCCTTCTTCGCCGTCAGGTACAGGTTTGCCAGTTTTGGGGTCGATAATTTCGATATAAATGTAATCATCCCAGTAATGCATACCAGTTTCATGCTCACAATTGATACCGATACCAGGACCATAAATCTCTGTCAGTCCGTAGATGTCATAAAGCTCAATGCCCAGGTTTTCCTTGATGGTGTTGCGCATCTTTTCACTCCAGCGCTCGGAACCAAAGACGCCTTTTTTTAGGCAGATTTGATTTTTGATGCCGCGCTGATTGATTTCCTCTGAGAGCAGGAGTGCATAGGAGGAGGTGGCAGTAAGGACAGTTGTCTGCAAGTCCACCATCATCTGCAGCTGTTTGTCCGTATTGCCGGGACCCATGGGAATGCACATTGCCCCCAGCTTTTCGCAGCCCGCCTGAAATCCGATGCCCGCTGTCCATAAGCCATAGCCTGGTGTAATCTGTATGCGGTCTTTGTTGGTAATGCCGGCGGTTTCGTAACACCGAGCAAACATAATTGCCCAGTCATCCACGTCCTTGGCAGTGTAAGGGATAATCACAGGTTTCCCTGTCGTACCGGAGGAGGAATGGATGCGTACCACTTTTTCGTCAGGCACTGCCTGAATACCGAGCGGGTAAGCATTTCTTAAATCGTCCTTGCTGGAAAAGGGAAGCTGCTCAAAATCTTCCTGATTGTATATGCCCTCAATTCCTTTCTCACGGTAGATTTTTCCATAATAACTGTCTGTCTGAATCAGTTTCTTAATCTGAGCATCTACCTGTCTCAGCTGTGTGTCATTTAATTTCATAATGTCAGTCTTTCCTTTCTGTCAGTAGGCGCAATGGTTCAAAATGGTTATGGTTTGTCAGCAGCGCCAACTATAAGCATAATGGTTCAATATAATTATTATTTATTGGCAGAGCCGACTTTTGTCCCAGCTAAAAATGCATCTTTATTTGTATCCACAAATTGTGCAGGTACGCGGACCTCAATTTCCTTTAAGATTGTTTCCACGTCAAGTCCCAGTTTGCCGGTGCCAACGGCAACGCCGAGGATGGCAACATTGAAATAGCGTGTGCTGCCAAAGCCCGAGCAGAGTTCCATGGCATCGACAACGATACATTCGCATTTTGATTTGAGGTATGTAATCATATCTCTGCCGTCATACCCGGTGTCATTAAGAGATTCCGTGACAGGTTTGACCGGAACGCTGTTAACAATGGCGATACCGTCTTTCTTGAGATATGCAAGGTTACGGACTGCTTCTGCCGGTTCAAAGGCAAGGATGACGTCAGCGTTCCCATGGGGAATTATCGGAGAATAAGCCTGTTCTCCGATACGGATATGGCTGGTGACGGAACCGCCGCGCTGTGCCATGCCGATGGTCTCAGCAGAATGGACGGTATTTCCAAGGTTCATGGCAGCGGAAGCAATCAGCTTAGAAGCAAGGACCGTGCCCTGTCCGCCCACGCCGCACACTAAAATATCTTTATTCATGGCAGTCACCTCCAATCGCATGTACCGGGCAAATCTGGCTGCAGAGCCCGCATCCTGTACAGAGTCCCTTATCAATGCAGACTTTTCCCTCAGCAGTGATAAGGGCGGGGCAGCCAATTTCACGTATGCATTTCTTGCATTGGATGCATTTATCAGAAATTGTCATTTGTTTCTCAGGTTTGCTGATGGCAATACAGGGGGATTTAAAAATGATTGCCTTGACGCCTTTTAGGGAAGCGCATTCCTGTACTGCTTTTACGCTTTCATTGAGATTCAGTGGGTCAACCGTGAGGATTTTTGGTACGCCCATTCCTGCAAGAATTTTCTCGATGCTGACTTTATCCACGATATGCCCCATCATATTTCTTCCGGTTCCAGGGTGCGGCTGGTGTCCGGTCATGGCAGTCGTTGAATTGTCCAGCACACAGAGAATCATGTCAGCTTCATTGTAAATGGCATTGACAACTCCGGTCATGCCGGAGGCAAAAAAAGTAGAGTCGCCAACAAAGGCGAAACATGTGCTGTCTGGGTCTGTCCAGTGGAATCCCTGAGCCATCGTAATTCCAGCGCCCATACACAGGCAGGTGTCAACCATGTCAAGCGGCATGGCATTGCCCAGGGTGTAACAGCCAATGTCTCCGCAGAAATAGCTTTTCTTCCCTTCCATGGCCTTTTTGACAGCGTAGAAAGAAGCTCTGTGGGGACAGCCAGCGCAAAGTACTGGGGGGCGCAGCGGAAGCGCAGGCGCGGCGGATAAATCAATGCCCTTTTTTGCAGCAGTTCCTAAAAATTTGCTTAAGATATCAGCGGCGTAATCCGCAGAATTCTCACCGCTGGCGCAAACATGCCCAGTCAGTTTGCCGTATATTTTTACCGAAAGGTTGTGGCTTCCGGCAATTTTCAGCAATTCAGATTCAATGAAGGGACTGAGTTCTTCGACACACAGCACTTCTTCCACGCCCTGCAGACATGAGAGGGCGAACTGTTCGGGGAAGGGATAAGGTGTGGAAATTTTGCATAATTTCACATCGGGGTAATCTTTTAAATATTCTTTGACATAGGAGTAACTGATTCCTCCGGTAAATACAGCCTTTTTACCCATTCCGCTCACCGTATTGCCGGAATATGAGGAGAAATCCCTGCCAATTTCCGGGTTGCGTTTCTCAATCATCGCGTGGTTGAGGAAAGAAAGGCGCGGAAAAATCACCCATTTTTTAGAGTCCTTGACAAATCCTTCGTATGGTCTGGGATTTGTCGTTTCGTTAATTTCAATGGAGGCATACGCGTGGCATACCCTTGTGGTAGGTCGGAAAAGTACAGGCGTATGGTATTTTTCCGAATAATCGAATGCGTCCTGTATCATGGTAAATGCTTCCTCTGGCGAGGAGGGGTCAAATACAGGGATGCGGCAGAAGCTGGCAAACATCCGTGTATCCTGTTCCGTCTGGGAAGAGATAGGTCCTGGGTCATCGGCGGATACCACCACCATGCCGCCTTTGATGCCCACATATGCCAGTGACATCAGGGGGTCGGAGGCGACATTGAGCCCTACCTGCTTCATCGTTACCAATGTTCTGGCACCGGAATAAGAAGCGCTGGCGGCCACTTCCATGGCGGCTTTCTCGTTTACAGACCATTCCACATGCACGCTGCCTTGCCTATATTTGCTGATTGTCTCAATTATCTCTGAGGAAGGGGTTCCCGGATAGCCGGACACCAGATGGATGCCTGCCTCCAGGGCTCCCAGCGCAATTGCGCCGTTCCCCATTACATATTCTTTTCTCATGGCAATCTCCTTTGTAAGGTATATGATTCTGAACGGTTACTTAAAATTATAATGGATTTGGGGATTTAGGGCAATGGATTTTTTCTAGTAACAGTTCAGCCAGCCGAAAGAAAGCGAGGCAAATCATGCTAGCATGAATTTGACACGATTTATTGCGGCTGAGGGAACGCCAAGTAATGAGCAAAGTTAGCTGCGAAGCAGCGTGAAAGCACTGTAAGTGCCTTTGCGAATGGCGTGGGCTGAACTGTTACTTTTTCTAAAGGAAAACGTTTACCTTAGGAAAATCTTAATATTTAAACAGGAAATAAATGAGGAATCCATAAGGAAATTCATGTATAATATACAACAACAGGGAACATCCTGTTGACAATATTTCTATAGATTAAAAGCAATTAGCAGCATTTCAGTAATGTTTTTATATATCAGTGGGAGGGAAAATTTGTGAGCGATAAAATTTTAGTGGTAGATGACGAGAAAGAGATAGCTGATTTGGTGGCATTTTATTTGGAGAGTGAGAATTTTGAGGTGAAAGTCTGTTATGCGTCCAAAGAGGCGCTGGAGTGCATTCAGACAGAGGTTTTTGATATTGCGATTTTAGATATTATGCTGCCGGGGATTGATGGGCTGGAACTGTGCAAAGAGATTCGCAAGCACCATAATTACCCGGTGATTATGCTGACAGCAAAAGATGAGGAGATAGATAAAATACGCGGCTTGATGTTGGGAGCAGATGATTACATGACCAAGCCTTTCCGTCCATTGGAACTTGTAGCGCGGGTGAAAGCGCAGTTAAGGAGGTACAAGCGGTATAATAACCAATCCCAGACAGTGGAGGAAACAGACCCTTCATTGCTTGTGCATGGAGGTTTGGTAATCAATGTGAAGACCCATGAGTGCCAGTTGGATGAGAAGCCCCTGAATCTGACGCCCACAGAATTTTCTATTTTAAAAATACTCTGCCAGCGCAAGGGTGAGGTGGTGAGTTCGGAGGAGCTGTTTCATGAAATATGGCAGGACGAATATTACAGCAAAAGCAATAATACCATCACTGTGCATATCCGCCATCTCAGGGAGAAAATGAATGATTCCGTGGAACATCCGAAGTATATAAAGACAATCTGGGGTGTAGGCTATAAAATTGAGAAATGATGTTCAGAAGGGAACTGGTAATTTGCATATGGAGACAGAGAACAGAGAAGAAACCAGGGATTTGAAATTGGAGACAGGGAATCACAAGAAAGCTCGAAGTCCGAAATCAGAGACAGGTAAGAAAAAAAAGTCTGGCTATGCCAAATTAAAACTTAAAGTTTTTTTGCGCACGCTAGGCATGATTGTGCTGGCGTTCTGTATTATCTTCACACTGTACCGCCGTTTCTGGTTTGGGCGTGTAGGGGACTGGATTGTGCTGTTTTTGCAGAATATATTCCATCTGGATTATTATGATGCCAGAAATATTTATCAGTATGGCTTTCGGGAAAACCTGACATGGATTATTTCGTTTGCCGTGATATTCTGTTTTTTCCTGCTGTTCTGGTTTTCCCTGTCCTGGTTCACCCGCTATTTCAATGAGATTGACGAGGGACTTGAGAAACTCATTCAGGGGGAAGATAAAGAGATTGTCCTCTCCCAGGAGATGGAGCCCATGGAGAAGAAGCTGAATGTGCTGCGCCAGACCCTGGAGCGGCGGGAACTGGAGGCAAAGCTTGCGGAGGAGCGCAAGAATAACCTTGTCATGTACCTTGCCCATGATATCCGTACGCCGCTGACGTCCGTGATTGGCTATCTCAGCCTACTTGAAGAGGCGCCGGACATGCCTGCAGAACAGAAGGCAAAATACGTGCATATCACACTGGAAAAGGCGAACCGGCTGGAGCGTCTCATCAACGAATTTTTTGAGATTACGCGCTACAATATCCAGCAGATTGTGTTAGAAAAAGAGCAGATTGATCTGTATTATATGCTGCTGCAGATGATAGAGGAATTTTACCCCCTTTTGAGCCAGAAAGGAAATCAGGCGGTGCTGCATGGGGATGAAAATGTAACGGTTTACGGCGACCCGGTAAAACTTGCGCGCGTGTTCAATAATATATTGAAAAATGCGGTTGCCTACAGTTATGATAATACAAAAATCCATATTTTTGTGGAAGAGATGCAGGAGGAGTCTGTTGTCATCCGGTTTCAGAATCAGGGAAAAACGATTCCCAAGGAGAAGCTGTCATCCATTTTTGAAAAATTTTACCGCATGGATGAGGCGAGGAATTCCAACACTGGAGGAGCAGGTCTGGGATTGGCCATTGCCAAGGAGATTGTTACGCTGCACGGTGGGGAAATATCGGCTGAGAGTGAAGCTGAGCAGATTGTTTTTGTGGTGAGGCTGCCTAGGGGAGGGTGAGTTGCATATACCCAAAGCGTTGTTTTGTTTGTGCGGGTGTCAGCTTGAATTTACAGCAGAAAAATGCTATTTTGAAGGCATCATCTATTGATAGGAAAGAAGGTGTTATATATGAGTAATAGAGAAAGAATTATTGAATTATTGGACGTTATACCAGTATAAAATTGGTTATGTATTGGCATATGTCCAGGGTGTGGCAGCTGATGAAGAAGCAGACGATATTTTTTGTCAAAGGATGGTAGAAAACTATGAAAATGCTCCAGATGAAGAAAAAGAAGATATGCCGTTTGAGGAATGTCTGAAAGAATGGGGGCTTGATTGATGTATCAAATTTATCATCAAAAAGAAAGCCAAATAATTTATTGATAGGTAGTCTGCAAATGAAAGAAAACGCGTTGTTTATACTGTGGATAATGGAAAGCTAATTGTTTATGTTATTGACGTAAATAATCGTGGGAGATATATAAAAATTATTAAAGGGAAGAGAAGGCTAAAGGAAGGGACGATTTGTATGGTGATGTGTCGTAAGGAAGGTTTAAAAGAAGGTAAAGACAATCGAAATGGCATATTGCAGGAAATTTAATTTTTGAAAAAAATTGGGGTAATTGTGCAGTGAAGTATTGCATAGTTACCCCAGACTTTTTTACAAATGCTGAGGGCTGCTTGAATTTAAAACGAAATGATGATAAGATGAAGTCATAAATGGGAAGGGGATAATACATGGCTAATATATATGATGGGGTATTCCGGACAATCTTACATGACTGCCGAGAAGAAATACCATGTTGAATGTGAAAGCAGTCTGCCGGATGGTAAGATTACAATCAGGCTTTTTGAGTACGATGCACAGATAGCTCTTGACGAAGGCGAGGTTACGGAGGAAACGTTGACAGTGACTTTTCCCCATACAGCGGTGCTGTACCTTCGGGCTTACAAAAAGACATCAGACAAAATGAAGTATGTGATAATTACGCCGGGCGGAACAGTGCAGTATGATGTGCCGATTATGAAAGTGCAGACATATTCACTGAATGATATTTTTGACAAGGGACTACTGATGCTGATTCCGTTTTATATTTTTTCACATGAGAAAAATTTTTCAGAGTATAATAGTAATGAACAGAAACTGGAAGAATTGAAAGCAGAATATCAGATTATTCTGAAGAGACTTGATGAATTGGAACAGCAGGGCACCATTGGGGCGTTTGATAAACGGACAATTATTGACTTATCAGGTGATGTCATTAAAGAAATCGCACAGAAATATGAAAATGTGCAGAAAGGCATAGGTGATATGATGAGAGGCGCAATGATTGAAACGAGTGCAAGAAGAATTTTAAATCAAGGTATAAATGAAAACAAAAAGACAACGGCTCGTAGAATGCTGAAAGTAGGAAAACTAACAATTGAGGAGATTGCAGAATATACGGAGCTTAGTGTTGCAGAAGTGGAGCAGCTTGCAGGGGTGCAAACCGTGCAATAAAAGGTTTAGGTTCAATATGTGAGCCTTGTTTTGGGGTTCATTTTACGATTGGTGTTCAAGCGCATTTATGAGGACAGCGTGACTGGGCGTCTGTCTGCGCAGCGTTATGACAAACTCGCTGCCGATTATGAAACGGAACAAAAAGAATTACGAATGAAAATCGGAGAACTGCAATATCTGATTGAAAATAAAGAACAGGAAATTTTCGATCTCAATATGTTCTTAAAGAATGTGCGTAAATACACAGATTCCGAAGAACTTACCGCTGAATTTTACTATAAGGCTGTCGGCATCGTTGAAATACCCGATTTAGAAGAATGTATCGTAGTAAAAATGAGCCAGAAAGACAGCGAAATGACGGCGTAGCATATGCTACACCGCCATTATATAACTTGCTTCTTTATGACTACTCTCTTTATGGAGGCTGCCCTAACCCAGTCTTTTATCAAAATACAAGATGATAACAAATATTTACAAAAGCCTAACAGGCAATTAAGATTATCTTAGATAAGAAACAACATAATGTTAAGGCATAATTAACGTCTGTCCCGTACAATTAATTACGAGACAGGCGTTTTTCCTTCTATAGGAAGACCTTGTCACGTTAAAGTGTAAGTTTGTGACAATATTGTCATTGAAAAGTCACGAAGCTGTCATGGCAGTTGGGTATGATGAAGAAAAAGAGGAGAAAAGGAGACAGGAAGTTATGAAACGAAAAAGAATCGCAGTTTTATTTGGAGGCGCCTCCAGTGAATATGAAGTATCGTTACAGTCCGCTTACGCGGTAATGACACATATAGATAAGGAGAAATATGAAGTCCTTCCCATCGGGATTGCCAAAGACGGAGCATGGTATCTGTATCGGGGAGAACTTGCCAATATTCCGGGAGATAACTGGCATACAGAAAATCATTGTGTACCTGTGGCAGTTTCGCCAGACAGGAATCTGCACGGTATCTTACTGTTAAAGGGAACTGGAGTGGAAGAAGTTTCTTTGGATGGGGCAATGCCCATCCTGCATGGGAAAAATGGGGAGGACGGAACAGTACAGGGCGTTCTGGAATTAGCGGATATTCCTTTGATTGGCTGCAATACCATGAGTTCCGCTATCTGCATGGATAAGGAGACGGCGCATCGCCTTGCCAAGGAATGCGGCGTCAAAGTTCCGGCGTCTTACACGATTACGGAAGGGGACAAAAAGGATAAAGCGCAAATCGAAACATATGGGGAGAAATTAGGATATCCCTTGTTTGTAAAACCTTTGCGTGCTGGTTCTTCATTTGGCATTACCAAGGTTGCAGGAAAAGAGGAACTGCTGACAGCGGTGGAACATGCCTTTGCTTATGACTCCCATGTGATTTTGGAGGAAATGATAGAAGGCTTTGAGGTGGGCTGCGCGGTACTGGGCACGAAAGAACTGACCATCGGAGCAGTAGATGAGATTGAACTGTCGGAAGGATTTTTTGACTACACGGAAAAATACACGCTCAAATCCTCTCAGATTCATGTTCCGGCACGGATTTCCGAGCATAAGGCAAAAGAAATCAAGGATGCAGCAGTCCGTATTTACAGAGGATTGGGTTGCAGTTATTTTGCCAGAGTTGACATGTTCCTCACGCCGGAAGGAGAAATCTATTTCAATGAGGTCAATACAATTCCCGGCTTCACTGCCCATAGCCGCTATCCCAATATGATGAAAGCAGCAGGCATATCGTTTGAAGAGATTTTGTCCAGGCTGTTAGAACTTAGGAGTGATAAAAATGCTGGTGTTAGATAGAAGCAGGATATATCAGGGAAGCCTTATTCTGGTTAACCGCAGGTATCCGCTGCGGCATATACCCAGAAAGCGGGAAATATGCCCTGTGTCGGCAAATCAGCCGGAAATTTATATGGAATGTGAGAGCGCGGCAATGCTGAGGGAACTTTTAAGAGAAGTGGAATGCAGTTATCCTGCAAGAAAATCTGCAAATCAGCAGGAATCAGACAATGGAAAAGGGAAGATTTTAACAATCCAGCCGCCGATAGTGGGAGTCAGCGGCTACCGCTCAAAAGAAGAGCAGGTAAAGATTTTTGAGGATTCGCTGCAGGAAAATGGCAGAAAATTCACGCAAACGTATGTTGCTTTTCCGGACCATAGTGAACATCAGACTGGCCTGGCAATAGACCTTGCAAAGAGCAGTCCTGAGATAGATTTCATCTGCCCGGATTTCCCTTATGAAGGAATCTGCCAGAAATTCCGTGAGAAAATGGCTGATTTTGGTTTTATTGAGCGTTATCCCCAAGAGAAACAGGAGGTGACAGGAATTGGAGCAGAACCCTGGCATTTTCGGTATGTTGGTGTGCCCCATGCCCGACTGATGCAGGAAATGGGTATGGTATTGGAAGAATATGTGGAATGGCTGAAACAGTTTGATTTGCAAAGAAATCCCCTATCCCTGTACCGTGCAAATCTGTCTCATGACAGGAGCGATGGGGAATGTGAGGAAATGGAAATTAAGATTGGTTTTGTGAAAGCCCAGGGAGATTACACCATGGTGGAATATGACAGGGACTTTGGGAAATATACGAGAATTGAATATGTGGGAGCCCAGGGAGATTTTATGGGCATGGAAGGGCGGCTAAGGCCCGGTATGCGGATTTCCGGGAATAATGTGGACGGATTTATTTTTACCTGCATAATGGAAAAGAATAGCCAGCCCACTGGGGAAAGGAATAGAGAGTGATATGAGACAGAAAAAAAATTATGCGGCAATCGACAATTTTCGCCTTGCTGACGCGCTGCTGATTGTGGCAATCCATACAGCGCCGCTGGCATCGTTTAATGAGACGGCGGATTTCCTTGTGACCTATTGCCTGGGAAGGATAGGAGTGCCCTTTTTCCTGATGGTCAGCGGGTTTTTCGTATTAGCGCCTTACCAGAGAAAAAGAGGACCCATTACCTTGTCAAGAGGATTGGGAAAATTTCTAAAAAAGACAGCCCTTCTGTATCTGATTTCAACATTGTTGTACTTGCCATTAAAATTTTATGCAGGAAATATTAGTGACAATGTAGGCGGATGGCTGAAAGAAATTTTCTTTGATGGGACGTTTTACCATCTGTGGTATCTGCCAGCGGTAATTCTGGGCTGTCTGCTAATAGTGGGTTTGCTGCAGTTTTGCAGTCCGATGGCGGTGTCTGTAATTGTCTTTGTGCTGTATATCCTCGGTGTGCTGGGCGACAGTTATTATAACCTGGTGAGTCAGGTTCCTTTTCTGAAAACGGCTTATGAGGGGATTTTTACAGTCAGTTCCTATACGAGAAATGGGATATTTTTTGCCCCTCTTTTTTTGTGGATGGGGGTACTGCTTGCCAATGGAAAGGTGAGGATATCCAAAAAGACGGCAGGAATTGGTCTGGCAGTTTCCCTGGCGGGGATGCTGGCAGAAGGTTTTGCAAGCTATGCATTACAGTGGCAAAAGCATAACAGCATGTATTTTTTGCTGATACCGGTGATGTTTTTCCTGTTTGAACTGCTGCTTTCCCTTGAATGCAGAGAACTGGGAATGGCACGGGACTTATCCATGTATATTTATATCCTTCATCCGCTGTGCATTGTGGTTGTGCGGGGTGCAGCAGATGTGCTGAAAATGAAAGAATTGCTGGTGGAACAATCGTTGGTTCACTATCTTGCAGTGGTGGCAGTAACATCGTTGCTTTCTCTGGCAATCGTGGAAATCAAAACAATTTTTCAAAGACAATTTATGGAGATGGATTGATGTATCAAAAAGGCAGGGCTTGGATTGAGCTGAATATGGGAAATTTAAAACATAATATTGAGGAATTTCGCAGACTGCTTCCATTTGACTGTGCACTAATGCCGGCAGTCAAGGCAAATGCCTATGGGCATGGGGCTGCGCTGGTTGCTAAAGCATTGCAGGAACAGGGGATTCAGGCATTTTGCGTAGCCTCCGTTGCGGAGGGGGTACAGCTTCGGTTATCAGGAATTAAGGGAGAAATTTTGGTGCTGGGCTATACGCATCCCGCCGAATTCAATGATTTGGTAGCATTTAACTTAATTCAGACAGTGGTTGACGGAGATTATGCAAAGCAGCTGCAGAATGATGGGCGAAGATTCACGGTTCATGTCGGAATTGACACCGGGATGCACCGGCTGGGGGTACGCTGGGACCATATAGAACAAATCGTGGAAATATTTCAAATGCCAAATCTTAAGGTGACAGGATTGTTCTCCCACCTATGCGTGTCGGATGGCAATTCTGTACAGGAACGTACTTATACGATGGAACAAATCCATCATTTCGAGTATGTAACGGAGGAACTTCACAGGCAGGGATTCCAGAATTTTAAATGCCATCTGCAAGGGAGTTACGGAATCTTAAATTATTCTCAGTGCTGCTTTGATTATGCACGTGCAGGTATTGCTTTATATGGCATTTACAGTGCAAAAAATGACAGGACTAAAGCGTCTGCGGATTTAAAACCTGTATTGTCCTTAAAAACCCGGGTGGAGAGCGTAAGAATGCTGTACCATGGGGAGGGGGCAGGTTATGGGCTGACATATAACGCCCAGGGAAACCGGATAATTGCCGCTCTATCCATCGGATATGCGGACGGTGTGCCCCGGGAATTGTCGAACTGTGGTTACGTGCTGTGCAATGGGAGAATGGCTCCTGTCATCGGCAGAATCTGCATGGACCAGATGCTTGTGGACGTAACGGACATCCCGCAGGTAAAGGCAGGAGATGAGGCTGTGCTGATTGGAAAATCCGGGGATTTGCAAATCCAGGCGGAGGAGATGGCACAGTGGGCTGGGACTATCAGCAATGAGATTGTCAGCCGCCTGGGAGAACGGCTGGAGCGGGTGGCAGAGTGAGAAAGGGAGGTGGGGAACGCTAAGGTTTTGCTAAGATTAGGGAAAAAAGGGGAAATTTGGGGATGGGTGTGGTATTATGGGAAATAATTTTATGATGTTGTAAGATAGTATGAAAATTAGATGGATAATTGAAAGTTATCCGTTGTAGTTGGTGATGAAGGAATACATTGATAATCTATCGTTATCCGTCAGGTTGGGTAGGAATTGGATGGATGATTCAAAGTTATCTGTTAGGATTGCCGAGACAGAAGATTCATTATCC
>CANOFO010000048.1 GCA_947565305.1 uncultured Lachnospiraceae bacterium
ATAAATAGGCACTTACAGCGTTCCATATAGATTAGTAAAAGCCATACCATAAAAAGTATCAGAAAACAGGCTGTTGTGCAAGATAATCTGTACATAGCCTGTTCTTTGTTCTCATAACATGATATAATCTGGGTAACCACATTTGAACATAAATCAAGAACCGAGGATTATTATGTTAGAAAATTTCCCATTAGAAATAATTACGGAACCATTACTGGAATGGTTTCGCACCAATGCCCGCATCCTGCCCTGGAGGGAGGAGCCGACGCCTTACCGTGTGTGGGTGTCGGAAATTATGCTGCAGCAGACCCGGGTGGAAGCAGTAAAGCCTTATTTTAAGCGTTTTACCACGCAGCTGCCTACGATACGTGATTTGGCGGAATGTGAGGAGGAACGGCTGTTAAAGCTCTGGGAAGGACTTGGATATTACAACCGTGTACGCAATATGCAGGCAGCAGCGCGGACTGTCATGGAAGAATATGAGGGGCAGCTTCCGCCAGATTATGGCAAACTTCTGGAATTAAAGGGAATCGGGCATTATACGGCAGGTGCCATTGCCTCCATTGCCTATGGGATTCCGGTGCCAGCGGTGGATGGTAACGTCCTGCGGGTAATTGCAAGGGTAACGGCGGATAGTTCTGATATCATGAAGCAGTCTGTGCGCACTAGGGTGGAGGAAGCATTAAAGATGATTATGCCCCGGGAGCAAGCAAGTCAGTTCAACCAGGCGTTGATGGAATTAGGGGCTACGGTGTGTGTGCCAAATGGTGAGCCTTTGTGTGGAGAATGCCCATGGAAAGAATTTTGTGAGGCGAAACGGCTGGACCGTTGGCAGGAGCTTCCAGTGAAAAGTAAGGCAAAGCCCAGAAAAACTGAAGATAGAACAGTATTTATTATCCGTGACGGAGAGAAGGTCGTATTGCATAAGCGACCAAGCCGGGGCTTGCTTGCTGGTCTGTATGAATTTCCCAACACAGCAGGGCATCTTTCTGAGGAGGAGGCGTTGCTGTGGGTGAAGGAACAGAAATTAAATCCTCTGCGTATTCAGAAACTGGAGCCTGCAAAGCATATTTTTTCCCATGTAGAATGGCATATGACAGGTTATGTTGTCCGGGTTGATGAATTGACAGAGAACGAAAGCGGACTGCTTTTTGTGGAGACCAAAGATTCGGAGGAGCACTATCCGATTCCGGCAGCGTTTGCAGCCTATACGAAATATATGAATATCCGTCTTGGAAATGAGAAATTCCGGTAACTGCCCAGAATCACCTAAGGAATTCGTAAATACAGAAGGAGAGCCAGTGCATTACGCACTGGCCTTCATATGAAAAAGATTTATATAAAAAGTGAGGATAGCTTGGTAAAACTTTACGATATTTAGTATATCCAAAAAATATGACTTTAATATGTTTAGAATATGAGATTTTTGTAAAAAAAATATGAACAAATTAAATTTCTCCATAACAGAAAATACCAAGGAAAATCGTAGAACAGGTTTGCGCTTTTTTGCAAAATGTGTATAATGAAAGGGTAATCAGGGAGAGAAACGTATTTTAGATACAGAATGGAGGAAGATATGAAATTATTGTCAATAGCAATTCCCAGTTATAATTCTCAGGATTATATGGAACATTGTATTGAATCTTTGTTGGTGGGCGGCGAAGACGTGGAGATATTGATTGTGGATGATGGCTCCAAGGATAAGACGGGAGAGATAGCAGACCGTTATGCCAAAGAGTATCCCAGCATTGTGAAAGCTATCCACCAGGAGAACGGTGGGCATGGGGAAGCTGTGAATGCCGGAATCCGTAATGCTTCCGGATTATATTTTAAAGTGGTGGACAGTGACGACTGGGTGGACGAAGAAGCGTACCGTAAGATACTCTCTACGCTGCGGGAATTGTCTGGCGGGAGCCGTGTTTTAGATATGCTGATTAGCAATTTTGTATATGAGAAAGAGGGCGTAAAACATAAAAAAGTTATGAAATATACAGGGACTCTTCCTGAAAAGCAAATGTTCGGCTGGAGTGAGGCGCGGCATTTTCGCAAAGGTCAGTACATTCTGATGCATTCCGTCATATACCGCACGCAGCTTTTGAGGGAATGCGGATTGGAGCTTCCTAAGCATACATTTTATGTAGATAATATTTTTGTGTATGTACCATTGCCCTATGTCAAAAACATGTATTATCTGAACGTAGATTTCTACCGTTATTATATTGGCAGGGAGGACCAGTCCGTCAATGAGAAAGTGATGATTGGGCGGATTGACCAGCAGATACGCGTCAATAAACTGATGGTGGAGTCGGTGGATTTGTGGAAACTTTCCAACCGTAAGCTGCGGAAATATATGTTTAATTATCTGGAAATCATAACCGTGGTGTCTACGATTATGCTGATTCGTTCCGGTACCCAGGAGAATCTTGAGAAGAAGCGGGAGTTGTGGAGATACCTCAAGGATTATGACTTGCGTCTGTTCTGGCATCTGAGGAAAGGCATTATGGGGCAGACCATGAATCTTCCAGGGAAAAGCGGAAGGAAAATCTCTGTGGCAGCATATAAGATTTCGCAGAAGGTAGTTGGATTTAATTAAAATAAAAACAGCTTGACAGTTTGAATAACCTGGCTTATAATTTCAGACAGAGTGTGAGACAAAGACCACACGAAGGGGTACACCACCGCGGGTGTAATTCTTCGTGGTGGTCTTTTTTGTGTCATTCTATGAAAGGAGAATCGCATGAAAATCAATGGTGTACAGAAACAATGCCCTGCCAATCTCACGGTATCGGCAATGCTGGAGCAGGAAGGGTATGCCAGGGAAGGCGTGGCGGTAGAGTTAAATATGGAAATCGTGACCAAAGATGCCTATGATACTACCGTCATAAAAGAAGATGATGTAATTGAAGTTGTTAGTTTCATGGGAGGAGGCTGATTATGAAACAGGATGTATTTATGTTAGGCGGACAGGAATTTTCGTCCAGGTTTATTTTAGGTTCCGGAAAATACAATGTGGAACTGATTCAGGCGGCAGTGGAGCAGGCGGGAGCACAGATTATTACGCTTGCCGTGCGCCGGGCAAATTCAGCTGGCGAGGGAAATATTTTAGATTATATTCCACAGGGAGTGACGCTTCTGCCCAATACTTCCGGCGCCAGAAATGCGCAGGAGGCAGTGCGGATTGCCAGGCTGTCCCGGGAATTGGGCTGTGGAAATTTTGTAAAGGTAGAGATTATGCGGGATACCAAGTATCTGCTGCCGGATAACACAGAGACTGTGAGAGCAACGGAGATATTGACAAAAGAGGGCTTTGTAGTGCTTCCCTATATGTACCCGGATTTGAATACGGCGCGGGATTTGGTTGATGCAGGAGCGGCGGCGGTCATGCCGCTGGCAGCGCCTATCGGTTCCAATAAAGGGCTTGCCACCAGAGAATTTATTCAAATCCTCATTGATGAGATTGACCTGCCGGTTATCGTGGATGCAGGAATCGGGCGTCCTTCCCAGGCATGTGAGGTCATGGAGATGGGAGCGGCGGCAGTGATGGCAAATACTGCCATAGCCACTGCTGGAAATACCCCTCAGATGGCATTGGCATTTAAAAAAGCGATTGAAGCAGGCCGCGAGGCTTATCTGTCTGGGCTTGGAAGAGTCAGGGAAAGGGGCGGGGAGGCTTCTTCACCGCTGACAGGATTTCTCAGGGATTAATATGGACAGGAACCGCGGCGGCAATGTCTGTGTGCTTGGAAAGTTCGCGGCTAAATTGTGAATGTCCGCAGAATAGAAATGGAGGCTTAGAAAGAAATGCAGTCAGATAAGCGAGAACAGGTAAACCATATGGAATACATGGAGGGTATGGAACAGATTGAATCCGATATCCTGGATAAGGTAATAGAGGCGCACAGTCAATATCAGGCAGAATCTTATACGGCGCAGGATGTACAGATGGCACTGCAACATGACAATCGGACCATTGAGGATTTTGCGGCGCTCTTGTCCCCGGCAGCAGAGCCCTTTCTGGAGGAGATGGCAGAGAAAGCAAAACAGGAGACGGAAAAACATTTTGGAAACTCTGTATATCTGTTTACGCCGATATACATTTCCAACTATTGTGAAAATTACTGTATTTATTGTGGATTCAACTGCCACAACCGTATTCACCGCATGAAGCTCAATACGGAGGAAATAGAAAAGGAGATGGCTGCGATTGCAGGGAGCGGTCTGGAAGAAATCTTAATCCTTACCGGGGAAAGCAGGGCGAAGTCAGATGTGAAGTACATTGGGGAGGCGTGTAAAATAGCCCGCAAATATTTCCGTATGGTGGGCATTGAGGTCTATCCGATGAATTCCGATGAGTATGCGTATCTGCAAAAATGTGGTGCGGATTATGTAACGGTATTTCAGGAAACTTACGATTCAGACCGCTATGAAACGCTGCATCTGGCTGGTTATAAAAGGGTTTTCCCTTACCGTTTCCATGCGCAGGAACGTGCATTGAGGGGAGGGATGCGCGGCGTGGCGTTTGCCGCTCTTTTGGGGCTTTCCGATTTTCGGCAAGATGCTTTTGCGACCGGGCTTCATGCCTACTATATCCAGAGGAAATATCCTTACGCAGAAATCTCATTTTCTTGTCCCAGGCTGCGCCCAATTGTGACAATGGAGAAGGTTGTCGAGCCTCTGGGAGGAAAGGAAGTGAGCGAGAGGGAACTGATGCAGATTATGTGTGCATACCGTCTGTTCATGCCGTTTGCCGGGATGACGATTTCTACCAGGGAGCGCGCAGATTTCCGCAACCATGTAATCGGCGTGGCAGCGACTAAGATTTCTGCAGGCGTCAGTACTGGTATTGGCAGCCATTCCGATGAAGTGCAGGAGCAGGGAGATAACCAGTTTGAGATTGCGGATAGCCGGGATGTGGATGAGGTGACCAGGGCAATACGGAGACAGGGTTTGCAGCCTGTGATGAATGATTATGTGTATGTGTAGAAAAATAAAATCAGATTATGAAGCGGGATGTTGTTTTCAGATAATCGCGGTCTCGAATTGGCAATTATACCAGGCTTCCCATGAAAGAAAAGATATGGAAGCGTATGCGGATTTTTTGGCAGGGCTTGCAGCAGGAGACAAAAAATGTCTTGGCAAAAATAAAAAACCAGACATGTTGATTATTCGGGAGAAGCAATTATCTGAAAAAGAATATCTGCAATTATTTATGAGAATTTGGGAAAAAAGCAGGAAAATGGGAGATGGGCAGACAAGGATGATTCCCCATACATATCTGGCAGCGGCAGAGCGCACTGGCAGCGGTTGGCTGCATCTTCCGTTTCCATTGTTTCAGGAATATCAGGAAAGCGGTGCGCTTATGGACCTGCAAGTTGGCACATCTGTCCATTCTGTGGAGGAAGCGAAGGCAGCACAGGAACTAGGCGCTGCCTATGTCACGGCAGGGCATATTTTTGCCACGGACTGCAAAAAAGGCAAAGCGCCCAGAGGGCTGGAATTCCTCACGGCAGTCTGTACCGCTGTCACAATTCCGGTATATGCCATCGGAGGCATACATAGGGGGAATCTGCCGCTGGTTTATAGGCGCCAGGCAGCGGGGGCATGTATGATGTCGGAGTATGTTTTGCCATAGTAATGCCCCCTGTTTTTTAAATTTGTTTTATTTATATATGTTCAGAAGAAAAATATTTGCGAATTTCTTCAACACATGAATCTTTTAAGTTTCCATACATACGTTCTAAATTTGCCTGAGAAGTCACGATTTTGAGCAGTTCGGGATGGATGCAGTTATTGTTCTCATTGATTGCCTGTGTGTACTTGAGAATTTCGGTTGCTGATGGAAAGGAGGAAATCTGTGCGATATATTTCTCCACGTTAAGTCCCTGGGAAACAGATTCTGAAATATCGCGTTCCCTTTTTTTTGCCCAGGGAAGATTGTTATCCGTAGCGGAAATAATCTTGCCGTCAGTAATATATTTTTTGATAATTACCTGAGCGGACTTGACGAGGGGGATAATTTCTGTAGGAATTCTGCAGGGAGTGGCAGTGCTCAACCTGTCAATACTGGAAGCTATTTTTTTAAAATCCACAAATCCGATATTCTTGAAAGTGAATTTATCCTCAAAAACAGTGGTCAGATATATGTCCGCACTGACAGCAGTGAGTTTCTCATGAGGGTCGCCGGAAAGTACCATGGAAAAAGCTTGTTCGCCATTTGCTGATGAGATAAACAGTGTTGCTGCCCGAAAAGATAAGTCGGGGTTATAGTTGTCAATATCGACTTGTACGGAAGAGTGAATCTGTGTTTTGACAGGTTCTATTCTGACAGCAGTTCCGTTGGCAATTACGCCGATAATATCGGAACTGAAAGTTGTGTAGTCAATGTCAATTCCAATGATGGCGTTTGCACCTAAATGCTTGGCATGGCTGCAGAGATTGTCAAGTGCACTCTGTTTTGCACTGCCAAGTTTTCCTTCATATAAATTGCTGTTTGAGCCTAACAAATCTGAAATGCCGGCTTCCAGTGCACTGAGAAAGCCAGTGCCCAGTACGCATTCCCCAGTGCAGAACCCGAGGTAATCTGTTATTACATAATTCTCAAAATTATAGCCCGATGTTATCATAAGTTCCCTTTTCGCTGAATTGTTATCCATAGTAGAATCTCCTTTAATATTAAAAGTGCTGGTGGGATATTTCACAGTATGCTGATATTTAAATCATACACTTATTGATAATTTTTGTAAATGATATTTCTTATTGCGTGAAAACCCATTGCATTTTCCCGCCATTGCTTTATAATAAAAGCCAGAATCTTTTTTATGTCAATAGCCGGAATTATTGGCAGGGAAAACAGCGAGGTCAGCGAGTGAACTTTTTTGACTATATAAAAAACGAATCATTTTTCAAACCCTTTACCCTCAAATACCGCAGAATCTATTACGATTGTATTCAGATATTGATTGACAAGACCAAAGAGTTGCCGGTACTCTACGAATCGGATGCCAAGGACAGCATCACAATATATCTCAAGAATCTGGGGCTTCAGAATCAGGAAGAAGTTTCGGAAGAGAAAGCGGAAAACGACAAAGATACAGTACAAGAGGCAGACAGATATTCCCATATGGCAGAAGAAACTGGGGGCGACTTACAGGCAGCGTCCATTATTTCTTTATTCCGGGACTGCGGCTGGCTGCTTCCAAGGGAGATTGGGCGCAATGGCGAGTATGTGGTCAATGTCTCCATTGACTGTAGGAGGGTTATGGATTTCCTGCGCAAGATGACAGAAAAAAGCGGCGAGGGCATGATGTCTAACCGTATTTTTTCTATGTATGAGATTGTAAAATCTGCGCTTGATGAGGACTCTGTACGCCGGGAACGGCCGTACACAAATATCCTTGTGCCCCTGATTGACAATGAGACAGAATTAAAGAATGAACTTACAGATTTAAAAGAGAATATTAGCGCGATTATGAAAGCGGTAATTGCATTTCAGGATATCAACAGTTTCGGACAGTTTATCATGAAGGATGAAATGCTAGACCGCTTTTTCAGCGAATATTTTTTTGTGAAAAATAATGGTCTGATTCCTACGCAGATTTCATTTATCCGCAATAAGCTGCGGGTATTGCGGCAAGGGGAAATGTTTGAGAAGATGGTCTCGGAATGTGCGGAGAATTTACAGATAAATGATGATGAAGCGAGACAGCGCGTGGAACGGTATTTTGCGGAACTGCAATATTTCCTGAGCGTGGAGTATGAAGATAATATGGAACTGGTGGACCGGCGGATTAACAATTATTATAACCTTGCCAATACGAGGATTATGCTGATGGCAAGCAATGGCGTCCGACTGGAATCTGCTATCAATGATTTTCTGAATGCTGTCGCCAAACTGCCGGAAGATGAGCAGGTCCGGGCAATGGAAAAAGCAGCAGATTGTACGCGGCTTATCAGCCAGAAATATGTGGGGTATAAATCTTTTGAGAAAACGAAGCGGCTGAAAAATGAAGGGCAAAATATCGGGCTTGCTGCCTCGGAATTGTCGGAGGAAGAAAAGAACTTAAAGACCGAGGAATTATTTAAGAATGCGCCTAACCGTTATTCGGTGGAGCGCGTGGCGGATTTTCTGGAAATGCAGTTTGGCAATGACTGTGAAATCAACTTAAAGGAGCGGCAGTTAAAGACAAAAGAAGAGGTCATTATGTTTGCGGCGGCTATGCTTTATGCCCGAAATGAGGAATTCCCATATGAGATAAAATTATCGGAGGAGATGGTGAGAACAGACATTGCGGACATTAGTCATATGGTAATCCGTAAATGTGCAGATAAATAATTATATGATAAACCGTAAATGTGTGGATAAATAATTATATGGTAATCCGTAAATATGCAGATTTATAATTACATAGATAGGAGAGCTTATGGGTGATTTCAGTTTTATGAAGAAAATGTCAGAGGAGGATGCATACCTGTTTAAGCGCTGTATCCGCAAGCTATTGGATGCGACATTTATCGTAGCAGATAAAGAGGAGCGGTTGTATGATTTTATATCTTCCGAGTCAAACCAGTATGATATCAATACTTATCTGGCAGCTATCGGGTATAAGGTGGTGGTAGAAGAGCGGATGCAGGTTGCCATGCTGCAGCAGAATGATGACGATATCGAGACCGTTGGCTTAAAGCGTATTAATCTGCTGCGTTTTGAGCCGAAGCAGGTCAGGCTTTTGCTGGTGCTGTGGCTTCTGTTTCTGGAGCGCATGGGCTATGCAGACCCGGTCTATGTGACAGTCGGAGATATTATAGACAAGTGCAGGATTTATAAGATAACAATGGCTCCGGCTGATTTCAGGAAAAATTACCGCCTGTTTAAAAGATACAGCCTCATAGATTACAGCGACGATATTGCAACGGAAGACGGTAAAGTCAAACTATACCCATCCCTGCAATTCTGTATGGATATTGGGCAGTTAAAGCAGGTGATAGCGGAGTACGCCGCGGATGATGACGTTGAGGCGGATATGGACGGTATGGCAGAAAATGAGACGGAGTTGGGCGTTATGGCAGAAAGTGAGGATGAGGATGAGTAAGACGGTTTTGCGCAGGATACATCTGGTAAATTGGTATGGATTTACCAACACCACAATTCCGGTATCAGAGAACCTGACCTTGATTTCTGGTGAAAACGAGTGTGGGAAATCAACGATATTGGACGCCATTAAGTATGCTTACACTGGAGATACGCAATTTAATAAAGCTACCAGCGCATACAATACCGGTGTGGGAAAGCGTAACCTGATATCTTATACGCGCTGCCTGGTGGACCCCAGCGCCGGCATATATGCCAGACCGGCGGAGCAGATACCAGTAATTTATACGCATATTGCTTTGGAGTATTACGACCAGATTAATGACAATCCGTTTATTCTGGGGGTAGTGATTGAAACGGCAGTTACGGATGTCAGGGGGACGCATTGGTATGCACTGGATAAAAAAACGCTGTCGGACATTTCTTTTGTGTATGAAGAAGGGAAAGTAGTGAAACCATACGATGCCTCTGGATTCCAGAAGAGATATGGCGTGTCTATGAAGAGCAAGAAAGAGGGCATCACGCTGTTCATGCAGATGACAGGCCTCAAGCTGCCATATCAGGAAGTCTCCAAGTACCAGCGGAAACTCAGGAACATCATGGCATATAACCCAGCTGCCAAAATCCAGGAATTTATCAAGGAATCTGTGTTGGAAGAACACAATGTGAATTTTGATAAGCTGAAAGAGGCTAAGAAGAATATCGAGCAGATCAATAACAGCTTAGAGCAGATAAATCAGGAATTGCAGGACCTTGACTCTATCCTGGCTGATTATGATGAGCATGATAAGAAGAGCCTGCGCCTGAAAATAGACGACATAAAAATAATTTACAGGAATATTGTGCAGTGCCGTACGAAGGAGCGCGAGGCATGGGAAACGGTAGAAAAAAACCGTATTACCTGTGAGTATCTGGAAAAAACGATTGAAGAGGAGTCAAAGAAGATTGATGAACTGGAAATGTATTATTCAGAGGCAAAAAATGCCCTCAGCGAACTGGATGTTTCCAAGGCAATTTTATCTTCCAAACAATTGATAGACGAATATGAAAGGCAGTTGAAGAATTTAAAGAGGGAAACGGAGCAGTTAGAAATTTTCAAAAAGGATATGCAGAAAATTGTAACAATGCTATGGGAATCTAAGATGCAGCTTCCAGACCTCAGCATGGTTGGCAAGTTGACGTCAAAAGAGATAGCGCTGGCAGAGAAGAAGCAGTTTGTAGGATTGTTAAAAGAACAAATCCGTAGCTGCCGCGACAAATTGATTGTCGATAAGACAATGCTTGACCGGGAGTTATCAGGGATTCAGGAGAGTTGTGCGGAGCAGGCGGGCATTATTGAAAACTGCAACAAGAATAAGCCGGATTACACATATGTGAGGGAGCAGACGGAACTGATTCGTGAGATAAACCGTGAGTTTCAGAAACGCGGGATTAAAGATGAAGCGCGCATGGCTTTTGAATATGTTGTGGAGTTAAAAGAGGAAGGATGGCGGGATGCGATAGAGGCATTTTTAGGCATTCACCGCTATGCGATAATTGTTTCGCCGGAGGCGTTTGCCATTGCCAATGCGGTGATGGATGCGTCAAGGCACCGCTATGTGGAATTGGTAAATACCAGGCGGCTGATGGCGAAGCAGATATCATGCGAGGAAGATTCGGTATTTCATTTCCTGTATATCCAGAATGAAACGGCGGCAAATTATTTTAAATTCTGGCTGGGGCGGATTCATGCCGTGGAGAAAGAAGATGTGCCAAAGTTTGGCAATGCCATGTCCAAGGAAGGTAAATTAAGCCGCAACATGGCAGTGACCTATGTGAATACGAAGAAGCTAAGGAGTTATTGTCTGGGCGGTAAGGCAATTGAACTGAACAGACTGTCAGCGGAAAAGAAATTGCGGGAATTGGAGAGCCGGGAGCAGGAAGTTTTATACCAGCAGAGAAGACTGCAGGAACAGTCAGAATTTCTGCAAAAAGGGCTGGACGGTTTTCGGGAATTCAACTTAAATGCCCATAGGGAAATGGCTCAGGCAACGGCAGATTGGAATGAGGAGAAAGGGCACTACCAGGAACTTTTGGAGGCGCAGAAGAACAACGCAGAGTTCCTTGCCTTGCATGGGCGTGTGACAGAACTGGGTAGGCAATTGGAGGAGAATAAAGCGGAAAAAGGAAAAAATCTTGATCAGAAAGTTACCTTGACCGCAGAGATTGCCGCCAAAGAAAACGAAATCAAAGAATACCGGCTGCGGGAAAAGGAATCACAGAAGCGTTTGGAAGAAGAGCGGATATCTGCCCATTCTGCAGTGGAGACGGCAATTCGGGAATATGATGGCTATCTGGCAGGAGATAACAAAAACGGCGGTATTTTGCAGTATGAAACCAAGACAAGGATTGACCGCCGTGTCCGTGAACTGGAAGCCAATATCAACGGCAAGCAGCAGTCGTATAACAACCGCAAACAGGAAGTGGACAGGCTTCCGGTCGGCTTGGGGCAGGAGGCTGCTTACCAGAAACGCCGCGGGAAAATCTGGATTGACGACCTTCAGGAAATTCAGCAGAAATTAAAGGAACAGACCGTTACTTATGAGCGCATTTTTAAGCGGGAATTTGTGCTCAGCATATACGAGACGGCGCAGACGGCGCGCAGCGATATCTCCGATATCAACAAGGAGCTGCGGAAACTGCAGTTTTCCACACGCTACCAGTTTGAGGTCAAGCTGTTAAACGACAGTTCCGATTATGCCAAAATCCTGCGCTATGCCAAATATCTGCAGGAGACAAACAATATGGCGGACGAGGGGCAGATGACGTTAACGGGTTTCATGGGTTATGACAACGATGAGGTGGAGACGAGGGAAAAAGAAATCAAAGATATCATCAATAAGATTATTGATAAAAATGATATGGCGGAAATCAAGAAGTTTGCCGATTACCGCAATTACATGAGCTACGAAATCATCATCAACAATGATGAGGTAAAGGACGGAAAATTGTCGAAACAGGTAGGTTATAATTCCGGCGCCGGAACACAGATTCCGTATACGCTGATTCTCTCCGCAGCCCTATCTATGCTGTACAATGTGCGTGTAAATTCTGTACGGCTGATTTTTATTGACGAGCCGTTTGAGAAGATGAGCGACCACAATATTAAGCTGATGCTGGATTTTTTCAAAAATCAGGATTTTCAGGTGATTTTCTGTGCACCGCCCAATAAGCTGGAATCAATTGGCAGCGAATGCGGGGTGATTATTCCGGTGTTGAAAATAACCAATGACAATATGCAAATCGGAAAGGTTAGATTCCATGGGCAAAAATGATTATAAGAAAGTAATTCTTGAGAAATTGCTGAAAAAATATCATAACCGTGTTGCAAAAAATATTTATACCAGCAGAAGGATTATTTTAAAACCGCAGGAAGTATACAAAAGATATGCGGATAACAATGCTGATATTGGTGAGAAACAGAGATTGGATGAGGCGGTTCACGTGCTGATGGGATTGGGCATGGTTACCGCAGATTATCTGAAATTCAGTACCGATATGGAAAAAATATATCTCTGTGAAGAGAACATGGACGTGGTATATGGATATCTCAAAGATAACTACGACATAACGCCGCAGAACGTCCTTTCCGAACAAGTAAAGCTGTTGGTGCAGCAGTATTCTTCTTCGGGAGAACTGGTACAGCATTATGCTGACACAATACGGGTTCAGATAGAAGACCCGAGGCTGCAGATAGATTTGTCCAGAATAGAAGCGAATCTGCAAATGCTGCATTTTCTGGAGAAAAATGAGGAAGATTTGTATGTGCGGGAACTGTCAAGCCTTGTGTATGGCGATTCCAAGTGGCTTGAGCAGAATAATTATGAGGAAATCTGCAACATTGTCAGGGAAGCGCTTCAAATGCCCAGGGAAGAGACAGAACGCAATGATGATATACTTACCCATTACCATGTCACGCCTGCAGAGCAGGAAATTATCATAAAAGGGGACTGGGAAATTGTCTGGGATGACTGTGTGCTTGAGACGGCAAAATTAAAAGGCGGAATTGGCATATCCTCTAGCGATATCAAGGATATTCGCAAAATCACAGTTCATGCCGCCAATCTGATGACGGTTGAGAATAAGACTTCCTACCAGAGAATGAATGATTCTAATACGGCAATGGTATATCTTGGCGGTTTTGCCAGCCGTCCCCAGATTGCGTTTTTGCGGAGGGTAATTGCGGACAATCCTGCAATTAATTATTATCATTTTGGGGATATTGACATCGGCGGATTTCTCATTCACCATCATTTATGCAAGGCTGCGGGCAGGGAATTCAAACTGTATTGTATGGGCATTGAGCAGCTTATGGACGAGCGATTCAGCAAGTGCCTGAAACCGCTTACCGATAATGACCTCAATCGGCTGCAGGGATTGACAGAGGAAGAGCCGTATCGGGATGTGGCTGCATATATGAAAGAGCGGCGCGTGAAACTGGAGCAGGAGATTGTGAGTTATTATCATGTTATATGATTTATTAAAAATCTGCATTGCTAATTTTGCAGATTTTAAATATAATAAGAATGTAAAGAAAGTAAAGAATATAAGAGGAAATTGAAAGGAGAAAGATTATGGAGATAGCAAAAATTTCCAGCAAAGGACAAATAACAATTCCCATTTCTGTTAGAAATAAATTAAAATTGAAAGCTGGCGATAAGGTTGTGATTTTTGAAGAGAATGGCAGATTCTATTTTGAGAATTCTGCGATGCTGGCATTTCAGAGGGCAGAAGAAGCGTTTGCAGGAGAGGCTTCCAGGGCGGGTTTTGAGAATGAGGAAGATATGCAGGAGTATATGAGAGGAATCAGGAAAGAAGTAAGGGGGTATTAATTTGCGGATAATGCTTGATACCAACATCTTTGTATCAATGATATTTTTTCCTTCGCCACAGACGCGAGAATTAGCCAGAAGGCTTACGGAGCAACATCAAATTATTGTTTGTGACTATGTAATTGAGGAACTCAGGTTGGTGACTGAACGTAAATTTTCAGCGAAAAAAATGTTTTTAGAGCATTTCTTTCAGGAATTGCCATTTGAAATGGTATATACGCCAAGGACATTAGATTTAAACGACTTTCCCAATGTGCGGGATATAAAAGATACGCCTATAATAGCAACGGCAATCATGGAGAATGTGGATGTGTTTGTAACTGGCGATAAGGATTTTCAGGAATTGGATATAGAAGTGCCGTATATTGCAACGATGACGGAGTTTTTAGAGCGTTTTTAGAGGAGGGAAAAATAATAAGGTAACGGTAATGGTTTATTTAAGCAGTTTTCTATTTTCGGATAAAACAGTGCGTAATCCCAATATCTACCCATACAACGTATTTGCCCAAAAGGCAGAGAAAGTGCTGCTGTTTCGCCCAATTACGATTCTGTATGGCAACAATGCTTCCGGCAAATCCACTATGCTCAATATTATTGCCAATAAGCTGAAGCTAAAAGGGCAGGAGTACGCGACCAGCAATATGTTTGGAACAACCTCCTATTTCATGCAGTTTGTAGATGAATGCCAGTATTCTTTGGGGGAAGACGAGGATGGAAAGACAGTCGTCATTCCCAGGGGAAGCCGCTATATCAAGAGCGAGGATATCCTGTATGAGATTAAGAAAATCCAGCAGGAGCAGGTATTAGAGGATGGGTATATATATGAGCATATCTGCAGGGGAATGCCCAAAAATCAGAGGGAGAACCTAAAGAATTCTTATAAGATGAAAAAGGATTTGGAATGCTTAAAATTTGCTCAGGAGAAATATTCCAATGGAGAGACGACATTGCAGATGTTGGAGGATTATATCGAGCCAGATGCGCTTTATTTATTAGATGAGCCAGAAGTTTCCCTTTCGCCGGCAAATCAGGTTGCGCTGGCGGAGCAGTTAAATAAAATGGCAAGGTTTTTGAGCTGCCAGTTCATCATTTCCACGCATTCACCTTTCATGTTGGGGACGCTCAATGCCAAAATTTATGATTTGGACTCCGGGGAACTGGAAGAGAAGAAATGGACGGAACTGGCGAATGTGCGGTATTTTTATGAGTTTTTCAGGAAATATAGAGAGGAGTTTGAAGATGTTTTTTGAATCATTATGGAATGCGTTTGCATTGCTCCCCGAGGTAGAAGCAATTGCTTTGGGCGGGTCAAGAGCCACAGAGCATTATGATGAAAAATCTGATTATGATTTATATATTTATTGCTCCCAGGTTCCGGAGCGGGATAAAAGAAAAGCAATTTTGGAAAGATATTGTCAGTATATGGAAATAGGCAATGCTTTTTGGGAACTTGAGGACGACTGTACGCTCAAAGATGGGGTGAATATTGACATTCTCTATAGAAATATCAAACATTTTTCGCAGGGGCTGCATGAAGTTGTTGAGAACCATACGGCGTATAACGGCTATACAACCTGTATGTGGCATAATTTGCTGCATAGCAGAATCCTTTATGATAAAAGCGGTGAATTAGCGGAATTGCAACGTCTGTATAATGTTCCCTATCCCGATGAACTGAGAGACAATATTATTCAGCGGAATATACGGTTGCTGTATGGGAGCCTTCCTTCCTATGATTTGCAAATAAAAAAAGCTGTCAGCCGTCAAGATTGGGTAAGTGTAAATCATAGGATGGCAGCTTTTCTGGAATCCTATTTTGATATTATTTTTGCATTAAATAAATTGACTCATCCGGGAGAAAAGCGGATGCTTCAGTATGCAAAGGAGCAAGCGGCAATTCTTCCCGATAATTTTGAGGAAAATCTGGATTGCTTATTTCAAAATCCATTTGTGGATTCAGAAAATCTTTTAAAAACCCTTGCAGCGATAGTTACAGCGTTAGGGAATAAAACAGAAGCTTGGATATCTTGTAGTCGGATAGAGGAGGGAATTGGAGATGCTAATTCGCAAGGAAACAGAGAACGACTTCCATGAGGTGGAAAAATTAACCCGCAAAGCGTTTTGGAATGTATATGTTCCGGGCTGTGTGGAGCATTATCTGGCACATATCCTGCGTGGACATGAAGACTTTATCCCGGAACTTGATTTTGTGGCAGAGACAGATGAAGGGAAGCTTGTGGGCAATGTGATGTATACCAAAGCCAGGCTTGTGGATGAAAACGGCATTGAGAAAACAATTCTCACATTTGGTCCCATCAGCGTCCATCCTGATTACCAGCGCAGGGGAATCAGCAAGAAATTACTGGAGCACAGTTTTGGTAAGGCGGCTGAGTTAGGATATGAGGCGATTGTGATATTGGGAAATCCCGGGAATTATGTGGGGAGAGGATTTAAAAGCTGCCAGAAATACCATGTGTGCATGGAAGATGGCAGCTATCCTGCGGTGATGCTTGTCAAGGAATTGGCAGATGGGACATTTGCTGACGGAAGAAAATGGGTGTATCACGGAAGCCAGGCATATGAGTTTGACAGCGCGGCTGCCGAAGAATTTGACAAGCAGTTTGAACCGCTGGAAAAGGAATATCGCTCCAGTCAGGAGGAGTTTTATATTTACAGCCATTCTTTCATAAAGAAATAGTTGTAAATATTTGATTTGGACTCAGATGATAATGTAGAAAAACGCTTTTATGCAAAGCAGGTGGATACCGCTTTTTGAACTGGCTGCAGAAAATAAGAGCGCTTAATACATGATTTGGAGGCAGCAAAGGAACAGGACAATGGAAGATAAAAAAATATTGCTTGATAATATTGATAAAATTCACACTACAGAAATGGGCATTGACAGAATTAAGAGGAATCTCAAGTTAGATTCTGATGATGTCGTAGAGTATTGCAAAAGTAAGATTCTGCATGAAAATTGTAAAATCTACCGCAAAGGGAAAAACTGGTATTGCGAGACTGGCAATATAAAAATAACGGTTAACGCTCATAGTTATACGATTATTACAGCCCACATTCTTAAGTAGTGGACATGGGGTGATTATTTGAATGGACCACAAAGCAAAAAATATATTATTTCAAACATATTGGACAAGCAAGGGTTGGAAAAATGAATATACAACAGATCTGGATGAGTTTATTTATGCGAAAGAGAAGGGGCTGATGTTTGAACCGCTGACGGTTGGGCATGATGAATGTGTGCGAAAAATTCTTGAGATTACAGATTCGATTAAGCCTGAGAAAGTGATGAAAGCTTTTTTAAGCAGCCTGTCCACACGCAGGCTTGACTGGCGTTCAGGCATAGCGTCCTATTATATCGCAAAGCAGATTCCCCCGCACCAATATATGCCAAAAAAAGTTGGGCACTTCTATCAGGATGATAAAATTGTGGCGTTACACCATACATGCCAGATTTGCCACGAGGAAAGCGCTGATTTACGCAGCGCTTTTTAAGAAAAAACAAAGCAGGATGGTTTTGCCGCTGTATTTTACTTTGTGTAAAAATAAGTATGTTTTGTGGACAAATGCTTATAAAGAACTGTAATCAATCCGAAATTAGCATTAACTAAATGATAAGAGCAAGGAGGAAAACAAATTGATGCATTATGTTCACTCTATTGGCGGTACATTGGCTGAGGGAAAGAATTATTATGCCGGAAGCATGGGCAAATTTTTTGCTTCCCCAATGAAAGAATTAAATCAGAAAACCGTATTGGTCGAAGAAGCATCAGAAAACAGCAATGACAGTTACCGCCAGCATACAAAGTATAACGATAAAATGGATGGTTACTATAGTACATATGAT
>CANOFO010000049.1 GCA_947565305.1 uncultured Lachnospiraceae bacterium
TATGGGGTGCGGGTGCTTGCCTGGCGGATGACATGGGTCTCGGAAAGACATTACTGCAACTATTGATGAAACTGTAACTTCAAAATACAATATCCGTCCTGCCATGTGGATTGATTGGGGTTCTGAAAAATAGAGAGTTACAGATAACATATTAGGAGATTAAAAATATGAACATCTTTATTTACAGCAGAAAGTCCAAATGGACCGGCAGGGGCGAGAGTGTGGAGAACCAGATTGCCATGTGCCGGGATTACATACAATACAACATAGAAGGGGCAAATCAGGCAGAGATTACAGTATTTGAAGATGAAGGGTATTCGGGGAAAAATACCAACCGCCCCCAGTTCCAGAAAATGATGCAGGAAATTAAGAAAGGGAACTGTAGCTATCTTGTCTGCTACAAGCTGGACAGGTTGGGGAGAAATATCGCAGATTTGGCAAATCTGGTGGAGACGTTGAATAAGCTGAACGTCTCCTTTATTAGTATTAAGGAGCGGTTTGACACTTCTACGCCTATCGGGAAGGCAATGCTGTACTTTGCAGGAGTTTTGGCGCAGATGGAGCGGGAGCAGATTGCAGAGCGCGTGCGCGATAATATGATTATGCTGGCAAGGAAGGGAAGATGGCTTGGCGGTAACACACCCTTGGGTTTTCGGGCGGAATCTGAGGAGAAGGTCGTTATCAATGGAAGGAATAAAAAGTCTTATCGTCTTGTGGCGGATGAAGAAGAAATGAAAACAGTCCGTTTTATTTTTGATGAGTATCTGAAACAACAGTCACTGATGGGAATTGTAAAATACTTTTTGAACCACGGTATAAAAACAAAACGAGGGAATGAGTATACAACTACAGCTATCCGGGATATTCTTACGAATCCGGTATACTGCCGGGCAGACCGGGAGGCTTACCAGTATTTCTGGAATCTGGGCTGCCAGGTGTGCATGGACCAGGAGGAGGCGGATGGAAAATACGGCTTGATTGCCTATGCGAAGACTTCTTCGTCCCAGTATAAGAATAAGGGAAATGCGCCGGAAAAATGGATTGTCGCCAGAGGGAAACATCCTGGAATTATTTCCGGGAAGGACTTTTCCAAAATCCAGAATCTTCTTGCCAGGAACAGTTCTAAAGGGGAAGCCTGGCATAAGCCGCAGAATCAGGTGGCGCTTTTGTCGGGAATCCTGCATTGCTCCTGCGGTCATCTGATGCGCCCGAAATATTATTCTGCCAAGCAGGTGACGGAACAGGGAGAGCGAAAGTTTTCCTATCTTTGCCCTTATAAGGACATGACCCATGGCGAGAAGTGCTCCGTGCCCAATGTCCAGGGCAATACTTTGGATGAACTGGTGTGCAGGGAGGTATTGCGCTATACAGAGGAAAATTCCAATATCTATCAGATGCTGCAAAAAGCGATGGAACGCATAGAAGATACCAAAGAAGAAAAAATGACGTCGAAAGACCTCCTGGAGCGGGAGATACAGAAACGGAAAAAGGAAGTGCAGAATTTGATTTCTACCCTGGCAAAATCCGGCGGCGACCAGGAGTTTATCAGCCAGATTGAGCAGGAGGTCTTAAAATTAAACAGGGAATGTGCATCATTGGAGAAAGAAAAAGCCGAGATGGGAGAGGAAGGCATCAATATTCAGGGAGACAGGCAGCAGCTTACATTTTTGATGGAGCAGCTTTCTTCTTTCAAGAAGTTATTCGATACGCTAAATGTGCCGGAGAAAAGGGAGTATCTTAGAATGATATTGGATAAAGTTGTGTGGGATGGGGAGGAAGCCCATATCTTCCTTTAGTTAGGAAGATTTATCACACTGCGGCTGAGGAGAATGATGTCGCTATGCGACCAGCCGCAGGCGGAGAATCCTGCTGCACAGGATTCTTATTCTATGGCAGCCATTTATGGTTTGTTTCCGCAGCTAAACCATTGCATTGCCGCATCCGCTGGGACCGACAATTGCTAGAAAATCACCCTTATGAACCGTAAAATTTATGTTATGGAGCGCGGGGGTTTCTCCCTGCAGCGTATGGTAGGAATAGCCCACGTGCTTGATTTCCATTAATTTTTCCATAGGGTTCTCCTTATTATCGCTTATGTTATTGTATGAGTGAAAACAGGGAATGGTGCAATCTGAAAGTAGGAGGGAAAATTATCCATTTGTTGTAAAAATACCATATTTCCATCATGATTTTTTCCTATATTATAAATCAATGTTTCAGTGAGCGAATGAAAATTAACTGAAAGAAAAAGTGTGTTTTATGCATATTCTTAAAGAAGGGATAATTTGATTTGCTCGCTGCAAAGAAGGAAAGGTTGTGATAGGAAAATGAAGATTTTAAGAGTGATGGGAGTCTGTGTGGCAACATTAGTGATAACTATGCTTTTCTTGTCTGGCTTAGATTACGTTTTCAGCAATGATACAACATCGTGGTCCAGAATTGAAATGCATGAATTGTATGGGCAAGAAGATATTGACAGTCTTTTTCTGGGTGCTTCCCATGTATATTGCGGGATTAATCCAGCCATTGCAGATGCAGCATGGGAACAAAATACTTTTAACTGCAGTACCTCTGCGCAGAGGATTGATACTTCTTATCTGTTATTAAAAGAAGCAGATCGGGTGGCAGATATCGATACCTGTTATCTTGAAATATCAGTCAACGGCGTGACCAGGGGGCTGGAGGAAGGCACGATGCAGGAAGTCTGCAGAGTGTCAGATTATATGAGGCCGTCATGGAATAAATTTACTTATTTGCTGAAGGCTATACAGCCTCAGGATTACATGAATGCGTTCTGCCGTGCGCGCCGGAATTGGAAATCTGTCTATTCGCTTCGCACAATGAAAGAGACAGTTTCCCAAAAGTGGACTGCAGCATATCGAAATTACGAATATGTCAAGGTGGAATCGGGCGAATATGCCGGCAAGGGTTTTGTCCGTTTTAAGGAAGAATTTGAGAATGTAGGTGCGAGAGTCAGGCAGCCTATCAAAAAGAATCTTGTCAATGAAGAATTCCGCTATTATTTTCACAAAATTGCACAGTATTGTCAGGAGAATCAAATTAAGCTCGTATGTTTTTCTGCTCCCCTGCCAGAATACACGTTAGAATCGTTTGGCAATTACGATGAATATTATATGCAGGCAAAAGAACTGTGCGAAGAAAATAATGTATCTTTTTATGATTTTAATCTGACAAATCCCTCTATTTTGACAATGAAAGATACTGATTTTCGGGACTCCACCCATTTAAATGAAGCAGGAGCTGAGCGGTTTACCAAAGTATTGACAGATTTTTTTGCTGGGAAGATAGAAGAGAAGGAATTATTCTGCACTTCCTATGAAGAAAAGAAAGAGTATCTGCCTGAGAGATTTATTGGTTTGATTATGAGGCGGGATACGAGCGGGGAATATTGTAAGATTCGTTCAGTGACCACAAAGAAAGACAAATTTCAGTTTGAAGTTTACTATGAGGATGAAAATGGGGAATGTACCTTATTGCAGGAAAAATCCAGAAATCGGAAAATTGCCTTGCCATCGGCAGAAAAAATTAATATAAAAGTCTGTGTATTTGACTCAAAGGACAATGAAGTTGGCAGTTTTTGCAAGAGTGTGTAGTGTCTGTGTTATGGGAAAAATAGCATAAATATCAATGAAATGTAATTGGAGAGCAGAATGAAATTTTGGAAAAAATCAGCCATCATTATTTTTTTTGTGTGCCTTGCGTTTGCTTCTCTTTCTGTAGGCGTGAACATGAATGTGTCCAATATAGGGCAAGTGCAGGAATTTTCAGACAAGGGCGTCATGGGGCAGGGAATCTCAGCAATTGTGGCAGAAGCAGTCGGGAATTGTGAGACGGATTCTGAAACTGATGAGGGCAGCGGCAGCCTTTCTGGCTCTGCAAAGAGCATGGAGGTCTCTGCAAATGCAGAAGAGCTTTTAAATCTGTCGGATATTAAGGATATGGCGGCTGGAAGCATCCTTGATATAGCCGCGCTGGGAACTGAACTGTCAGAATCGCTGTTTTACAGTGAGGAACTAAATCCTGAGGTGCAGCAGAAAATCATGGGGATTTCCTATCAGGAAAATAACAATATTTCCATGGAGGAACTGCGTTATCTGCGTATTTTGCATGTGGGGTTTGATGGGCAGACCCATATCGGGGAATTGCTGGTAAATCAGTCCATTGCTGAAGATGTACTGGAGATTATGGCGGAACTTTACGAAAATGGGTATGAGATTGAGAAAATGGTTCTGGTAGATAATTATGGAGCAGATGATGAGCAGTCCATGGCGGATAACAACACTTCTGCTTTTAACTATCGGGAAATTGCAGGCAGCAGCAAACTGTCCCGCCACAGCCTTGGACTTGCTATTGACATTAATCCGCTGTACAATCCCTGTGTGAAAAATAGCGGCACATCAATCAGCCCCCAAAATGCTGTCGGCTATGCAGACAGGAGCCAACAGTTTGCGCATAAGATTGATGAAAATGACCTCTGTTATAAGCTGTTCACGGAACATGGATTTACATGGGGAGGGAATTGGAATTCATTGAAAGATTATCAGCATTTTGAAAAATAGTTGTGTTAAATGGACAAAGAGGCTATAATGGAGTTAATTGTTGATTTGAAGATGTTATCCCATAGTTACATACCAAGCGAAATGGAGGAAACCGTATGCAGATATATATGCCAACAAATGTATACAGCGAAAATAACTGTGTAATGAACCATAGCAAGGAACTGGCAGTACTGGGAAGCAAAGCGTTGCTTGTAACAGGAAGACATTCCTCTCAGGCGAACGGTTCTCTGGAGGATGTAAAACATGCGCTGCAGGAAGAAGGGACAGCCTATGTGATATTTGATAAGATTGAAGAGAATCCTTCTATCGAGACGGTGATGCAGGCAAGAGAGTTAGGGATACAGGAAAATGTGGATTTTGTAGTTGGAATCGGTGGCGGTTCCCCCATGGATGCAGCAAAGGCTATTGCCCTGATGATTGCTAATCCCAGGGAAGATGAGCGTATCCTGTATGAAGCTTGTGAGCTTGGCTGCCTGCCTGTGGCGGAGGTGCCGACCACGGCGGGGACCGGTTCGGAAGTGACGCCTTATGCGATTCTGACAATTCATGCCCGCAGAACGAAGCAGAGCATAAGCCACAGGATTTATCCGGCGCTGGCGCTGATAGACAGCCGTTATCTTAAGACGGAAAGCTTAAACACGCTTATCAACACGACAGTGGATGCCCTGGCGCATTTGATTGAGAGTTATCTGAACACCAATGCCAATTCCTATAACCGCATGTATTCCGAGAAAGGCCTGCGCCTGTTTGCGGAGATAAAAGATGATTTATTGCAGTGCAGGCGGTTTGGCGGGGAGCCAAAGCAGACATTGTCGGATGACGTGTTTGACCAATTGATGCAGATGTCGGCAACGGCGGGTATGGCGATTACCCACACCAGCACATCGCTTCCGCATGGTCTCAGCTATCCGGTTACTTATGAGATGGGCGTACCCCACGGTAAAGCGGTGGGCATCTTTTTGCCGGGATTTCTCAAGTTTTATCAGGGGAAAGAGGATGTGCGTCTGGCACTGGGGCAGATGTGTTTTGCTGGAGTTCAGGATTTCACGGAGTATCTGGATGAATTGTTGGGCAAGGTGGAAATTTCCGATGATTTGTGGAAGAAGGACGTAGAGATGATTATGGGAAATCAGGCGAAACTGAAAAATTATCCCTTTGCCATGGATGAAGAAACTTTGTATAAATTCCGCAGATAAGGGAAGTTATCTGAAATGCAGAATTTTTGAATTGCAAAACATCTCAGATTAAGAAGAAATCACGGTTTATTGAAGAAATTATTGATAGAGGAATTATCATGAGACGCAATTTTCAAAAAGAGCTGGAACAGGTAATCAGGAGAGTGCAGGGGAGGGAGCCTGTGCCGACATTGCTTTTGCATAGCTGCTGTGCGCCTTGCAGCAGTTATGTCCTGCAGTATCTGTCCCAGTATTTCCAAATTACAGTTTTCTATTATAATCCCAATATCTATCCGTCAGAGGAATATAGGAAACGTGTCAAAGAACAGGAGGATTTTATAAAACGGTTTTCTGAACGTGCCCGCAAGGAAAGGGAAAATGGTATGCAGCAACTTTCTGGGAATAGTTTAGGGGAGGTTTTCTCTGTGATTCATCCGATAAGTTTTATAGAGGGCAAATTTGAACAGGATAGGTTTTATGAGACAGTAAGAGGTCTGGAAAATCTGCCGGAGGGCGGGGAGCGGTGTTTCCGGTGCTATGAACTGCGGCTGAGGGAGGCGGCAGGGTATGCGAAACAGAGGAATATGGACTTTTTTACGACAACCTTGTCCATAAGCCCGCTGAAGAATGCAGAGAAGCTCAATGAAATTGGCGAGCGGCTGGCAGAGGAATATGGGATTTCCTATCTCTGCTCAGATTTTAAGAAAAAGGATGGTTACAAGCAGTCGGTTGCGCTCTCGAAAGAATACGGCATGTATCGCCAGGATTACTGCGGCTGCGTATTTTCCAAACAGGAGAGGGAACAACAGAAAGCACAGGCTGATATGGGAACGGAAATATAACGACAAGAAATGTTTTTTAGTGTAAGATGTATCGTTTAGTTAAGGAGGAATCAGATGGCACAATTATGGGGAGGGCGCTTTACGAAAGAGACAGACCAGCTGGTCTACAATTTCAATGCGTCCATTTCATTTGACAAGAAATTTTACCGGCAGGACATGGAAGGCAGTATAGCCCATGTGAAGATGCTTGGAAAACAGGGTATCCTTACGGAGCAGGAGATGGAGGAGTTAGTAGCGGCAGTCAGGCGAATCCTGCATGAGGTGGAGACAGGAGAATTGGAGATTTCCCACGAGTATGAGGATATCCACAGCTTTGTGGAAGCAACGCTGATAGACCGTTTGGGAGATACAGGGAAAAAGCTGCATACCGGCAGGAGCCGCAATGACCAGGTGGCGTTGGATATGCGCCTTTATACGAGGAAGGAAGTTCTGGCAACAGATGAATTGCTGGAAGAATTGTTACATACCATTTTGACAATTATGGAAAAGAATACAGATACGTTTATGCCGGGGTTTACCCATCTGCAGAAAGCGCAGCCAGTGACGTTGGCGCACCATCTTGGCGCATACTTTGAGATGTTCAAACGTGACCGTCAGCGTATGCAGGATATTTACCGCAGGATGAATTATTGTCCTCTGGGTTCCGGTGCCCTTGCCGGGACGACTTACGATTTGGACAGGGATTATACGGCAGAACTTCTGGGATTTGAGGGACCGACGTTAAACAGCATGGACGGCGTGTCGGACAGGGATTACCTCATCGAATATCTCTCGGCTGTTTCTACAGTGATGATGCATTTGAGCCGTTTCTCGGAGGAGGTTATTATCTGGAACAGCAATGAGTATCAGTTTGTGGAAATTGACGATGCCTATAGCACTGGCAGCAGTATCATGCCCCAGAAGAAGAACCCTGACATTGCGGAACTTGTGCGGGGCAAGACCGGGCGTGTCTATGGCGCGCTGGTTTCCCTGCTCACGACCATGAAGGGAATCCCACTTGCCTATAATAAAGATATGCAGGAGGACAAAGAACTGGTATTTGATGCCATAGATACGGTAAAAGGCTGTCTGGCATTGTTTAATGGAATGCTGTCCACGATGAAGTTCAACAAAGACAAGATGGAAGCCAGTGCCAAGCATGGATTTACCAACGCCACGGATGCGGCAGATTATCTGGTGAATCATGGTGTGCCTTTCCGGGATGCCCATGGAATTGTAGGGCAGATTGTGCTATATTGCATTGACAAAAACATTGCCATTGATGATATGAGTTTAGAGGAACTGAAGATTATCAGCCCGGTGTTTGAGGAGGGTATCTTTGAGGCAATTTCCATGAAGACTTGCGTGGAAAAACGCCTGACTGTTGGCGCACCGGGTCAGGAGGCTATGAAAAAAGTTATTGCCCTGGAAAAAGAAACGCTTGCGCAGGACTGGAAAGCAGAGATTCCAGATTGGGAACAGGCATTGCTTGGATAATGCAGTCCCCTATACAGAATTCACAGATTTGACAGTGTCAGTCTGTGAATTTTGTATAATTTTTGGGATTGCTTTTTTAGCGAAAATATATTAGTATATCTAACAGAAAAACAAACGTCCGCGCATGACGGACAAGAGAAAGAAAAACTCCCGATGAATATGGGAGGGTGAGGAGATTAAAGATGAGTCAGAAATTGAGAGTAGGAATCCTTGGCGGAACAGGTATGGTGGGACAGCGTTTTATCGCTTTGTTGGAGAACCATCCTTGGTTTGAGGTGACAACGATTGCGGCAAGCCCGCGTTCTGCCGGTAAGAGATACGAAGAGGCTGTGGGAGAACGTTGGAAGATGGATACTCCCATGCCGGAGAATGTTAAGGACATTGTGGTTATGAATGTGAATGAGGTGGAAGCGGTATCTGCCAAGGTTGATTTCGTATTCAGCGCAGTGGACATGTCCAAAGATGAGATTAAGGCAATTGAGGAAGCATATGCCAAGACGGAGACACCGGTAGTTTCCAACAACAGCGCGCATCGTTGGACAGAAGATGTACCAATGGTTGTGCCGGAAATCAATGCAGAGCATATGAAAGTGATTGAGTTCCAGAAGAAGCGTTTGGGAACAAGCAGAGGTTTTGTGGCAGTAAAGCCTAACTGTTCCATTCAGTCATATGCGCCGGTCCTGACCGCATGGATGGAATTTGAGCCTTATGAGGTGGTTGCCACGACTTACCAGGCAATTTCCGGGGCAGGCAAGACTTTTAAAGACTGGCCGGAAATGGTGGGCAATGTTATCCCCTATATCGGCGGCGAGGAGGAGAAATCTGAGAAAGAGCCGCTGCGTATCTGGGGCGAGGTCAAGGACGGCGTGATTGTGCCGGCAAGTACCCCCACGATTACCTGTCAGTGTGTGCGTGTGCCGGTACTGAACGGACATACGGCGGCGGTGTTCGTGAAGTTTAAGAAAAATCCTACCAAAGAACAGTTGATACAGAAACTGAAAGAATTCAGCGGCGTTCCGCAGGAATTAGGGCTTCCCAGTGCACCGAAGCAGTTTATCCAGTACCTGGAGGAGGATAACCGTCCGCAGGTGACGGAAGATGTGGATTATGAAAACGGCATGGGCGTCAGTGTTGGACGTCTGAGGGAAGACACAGTCTATGACTGGAAGTTCATCGGTCTTTCCCATAATACCGTGCGCGGCGCCGCCGGCGGGGCTATCCTGTGTGCAGAGCTCTTGAAAGCACAGGGGTATATTACAGCAAAATAAGAGAACAGAAAGAATGAGGCTGCTTCTTCGGGGGCGGCCTTATCTGTATTCACACAGTAAGAGGTGGGAAAATGCACTTTGTAAAAGTGAAAGGGATATTATCTGCTAAAAATGGAATGAACTTATATCGCGGATGTTCTCATGGATGTATTTACTGTGACTCCAGAAGTAAGTGTTACCATATGGAACACGATTTTGAAGATATTGAAGTGAAGGAAAATGCGATTGAGTTATTAGAATATGCTCTTATACACAAACGGAAAAAGTGTATGATTGGTACAGGTGCTATGACAGACCCATATATTCCTTTGGAACTGGAAATAGGAAATGTTAGAAAAGCGCTGAGCTTAATAGAGAGTTATGGTTATGGATTTACGGTTATTACAAAATCAAGCCGTATTTTAAGGGACTTAGACCTTTTGCAGAAAATAAATGAAAAGACAAAATGTGTCGTGCAGATGACATTGACTACTTACAATGAAGATTTATGCAAAAAGATTGAGCCGAATGTAAGTACGACAAGAGAACGTTTTGAAGTATTGAAAAGGCTGCAGGAGGCAGGGATACCAACAGTTGTATGGCTGACACCGATTTTACCGTTCATTAATGATACGGAAGATAATATCTCTGGAATTTTGGATATGTGTATTGAAGCAAAAGTTTTTGGTATTATTTGTTTCGGAATGGGGCTGACTCTCCGAGAGGGAAACCGAGAGTATTTCTATCAGCAGTTAGAGCGTTTGTTTCCTTACCTAAAAGAAAGATATATATACACATTTGGAAACCAGTATATAATTGATAGCCCTGATAACAGAGGTTTAATGCAGTTTTTTCATCAAAAATGTGAAGAAAATGGCATTGTGCATAATAATGAGCAAATATTTAATTACCTGTATGCTTTTGAAGAAAAAGACATTAACAAGCAATTAAGTATTTGGGACTGGAAAATATAATAAAATACCTGCGATACCTATAAAACAGATGGGATAACCAGCCCTGCCCGCGGCAGGGACCTAGCGGAAAAGCAGCATATTATTGTACCAAAAGGTCTTGCACCTCTGGGAGCATAGACATCTTGCACAAAAACTGTCTGGAAAGCTGGCTTTCCATAGCGCTTTTATGTGCAAAGTGTCTCCATTACGATGTGATGGAAATCTTTTGGTACTATCAATATCGAGAATTATAAAAAATAAATAAACTTACATTAAACACAAATTGCAAATAAAGTTAAATCGTGATAGAATGAAAAAGAAATTATCCATCAGATGAGAAAGGATATATGGCTATGGTAGGAAGAAAAAGAGAATTGCAGTATTTGGAGCAGTTATACCACCAAAGCGGGAACCAAATCTTGGTGGTTTATGGGCGAAAGGAGAACCAGGGCAGGGAATTGGTGCAGGAATTCTGCCAGGGAAAGAAATCATTCTATTACTGTGCGCCGGAAGTTTCGGCGAAGGCGCAGAAGACGAGGATGGGGAGGGAAATTGCCGAATATTATCGTGTAACTATTTCGGAGGAGAGTTACGATAACTATTTTAAACGCATTCGAAGCGGTGATTCCAGTAAATTGGTACTTGTGATAGAGGAATTCCAGAATATTGTCAAGAGGGATGGGCAGTTTTTAGACAGCATTCTCAAGCTGCATGGCAAAAAACTTTATCCAGGTCCGGTACTGATTCTTTTGTGCAGTACGGATATCCCCTGGGTGGAGCAGGAATTGCCAAAAGCGCTGGGGACAGCAGAAAAGAAGCTATCCGGCATGAGGAAGATTGAGGATTTGGTTTTCCTGACCGCCACGGTTCAGCGGTTTCCAGAATACACATTCCGGCAGAGGGTGGAAGTGTATGGGATTCTCGGCGGCAAGCCGGAGTACCTCTCAAAATGGGATGCCAGGCAGGATGTGAAATATAACGTCTGTACCCATATCTTGTCGAAAGACGGCTGTCTCCATCATCAGGCGGAAAGGGTGATTCGCAGCCATCTCAGGGAACTGTCTGTATACCACACAATCTTAGAGGCAGTGGCAAGCGGTAAGCGCAAACTCAACGAATTATATAAAGAGACCGGATTTTCCAGGGCGAAAATCAGCGTTTACCTCAAAAATCTCATGGCATTTGACGTGGTGGAGAAAGTATCTTCCTTTGAGACAGGGGGATGGGAAAATGCTCAGAAAGGTTTATACCAGATAAAAGATACATATATTAATTTCTGGTTTAAGTTTGTGTATCCTCATTTGTCTGATTTGTACCGCATGGAGCCGGAGGAATTCTATGAGCGTTATATTGCAGGAGAACTGGAAGACTACCTGACGCCATATTTTGTAAAGGTCTGCATGGAATATCTGGAACTTTTGGACAGTGCGCATAAGCTGCCCTTTGAAATCCATAAGATGGGAACCTGGGTTGGCAAGAGGGGCAACATTGACATTATTGCCCAGAACAGTGTGCGGGAGAACTTGATTTGCCTCTGCAATTGGACAGAGCCGGAGATGACCTTTGAGATGTGCCAGCAATTGTTTGCCAGCATGGAGCAGGCAAGGGTCACGGCGAGTTTTTACTATCTGTTTACCGCCAAGTCATTTGACGAGAAGCTGGCGCGGATGGTGTCAAAGGACTCGCGTATCGTCTTAGTGGATATGAACCGGGTAATTTAGAAAGCAGGATAAATTATGGCGAAAGCTTTGTATATAGCAGAGAAACCCAGCGTGGCAAGGGAGTTTGCCAAAGCATTAAAACAAGATTTTAAGAACCATGACGGCTACATGGAATCTGAGGAGGGAATCGTCACCTGGTGCGTGGGTCATCTGGTGACGATGAGTTATCCTGAGGCTTATGATGAGAAATATAAGAAATGGAGCCTGGCAACGCTGCCGTTTATTCCGGAGGATTTTAAGTATGAGGTGATTCCGGGTGTGAAGAAACAGTATGAGATTGTGGCAAGGCTGTTAAACCGGCAGGATGTAGCAACAATCTATGTCTGTACAGACTCCGGGCGGGAGGGGGAATATATTTACCGCCTGGTAGAGCGTCAGGCGAAGGTACAGGGAAAGGAACGCCGAAGGGTGTGGATTGACTCTCAGACCGAGGAAGAAATCCTGCGGGGAATCCGGGAAGCCAAAGACCTATCGGAATATGATAACCTCTGCGAGTCTGCGTATTTACGAGCGAAGGAAGATTATTTAATGGGGATTAATTTTTCCAGGCTTCTGACGCTCAAGTATGGGAATGCGATTTCCAACTTCATGGGTACGCGTTATACGGTAGTCAGCGTGGGACGCGTCATGACCTGCGTGTTGGGTATGGCGGTGCGCCGTGAGCGGGAAATCCGAGATTTTGTCAAAACGCCGTTTTACCGTGTATTGAATCATTTATCTGTCCAGGGAGGCTCCATCGAAGGTGAATGGCGTGCAATGGAGGGTTCCGCCTACTTTCAGTCTCCCAAATTATATAAAGAGAATGGCTTTAAAACCAAAGAAGAAGCAGATAAATTAATTCAGGACTTAATAGATGGCAAGTCAATGGAAGCATTACAGGCAAGAGTGGAGAGCATAGAGAAGCGCAAAGAGAAGAAAAATCCGCCGCTTCTTTATAATCTTGCTGAATTGCAGAATGATTGCTCCAGGCTGTTTAAAATCAGCCCCGACCAGACGTTACAGGTCGTGCAGGAACTATATGAGAAGAAGCTGGTGACTTACCCCAGGACAGATGCCCGCGTCCTTTCCTCCGCAGTAGCGAAGGAGATACATAAAAATATTGCAGGTCTCCAAAATATCCCCTCCGTCAGGGCTTTTGCAGAAGCAATCCTGGAACAGGGAAGTTATAAGAATATTGCCAAGACGCGTTATGTCAATGACAAGCAGATTACAGACCATTACGCAATTATCCCTACAGGTCAGGGAATGTCATCTATCCGCAGTTTGAATGAGACGGCGCTGCATGTATATGAAGCGGTAGTGCGTCGTTTTCTGGGGATTTTCTGTCCTCCGGCAGTATATCAGAAAATCAGTCTGGTGACCTCTATGGAACACTCCGAAGGGGGCAGGGAGAAGTTCTTTGCCAGCTTTAAGATTCTTGTAGAGCCCGGTTACCTCAAGGTGATGGAATATTCCTTCCAGAAGAAAAAGGAGAGAGAGTCGGAGAATCCCAGGGACAAGGAAAACACGCAAATTTGCGATAAGGACTTTATGGAACAGCTGATGAAATTGAAAAAAGGCATGGATTTGCCGGTATCTGCATTAAATATCAAAGAAGGGGAAACATCGCCGCCCAAGCGTTATAATTCCGGTTCCATGATTCTTGCCATGGAAAATGCCGGGCAGCTGATTGAGGATGAAGAACTGCGCGCCCAGATTAAGGGCAGCGGAATCGGCACCAGCGCCACCCGCGCGGAAATCCTTAAGAAGCTTGTCAATAACAAATATCTTGCCCTTAACAAGAAAACGCAGGCAATTACGCCGACGTTACTGGGCGAGATAATATACGATGTGGTAAACGCTTCCATCCGCTCCCTGCTTAACCCGGAATTGACTGCAAGCTGGGAAAAAGGTCTGACTTATGTAGCGGAGGGCAGTATCACACCGCAGGAATATATGGTGAAACTGGAGCATTTCATCAAAAGCCGCACCAGCGGTGTGCTGGGGCTGAATAACCAGTATATGCTGCGGGGGCTTTTCCAGCAGACGGCGGTTTTTTATAAAACACCCAAAAAGAAAGAGAAATAATTGCGGAGTTTGTTCATTTCATGAATGGCAGCTTTCAATGTTTTTAAAATATAGTAATAAAAAGAGAAAGGAAGATAAACATATGGAATCATGTAAAATCAGTAATTTGTATACTTTGTCAGAGACAATCGCTGCAGAATTGTTTACAGGGCTTATTTACCCTTGGGAGGCTCTGCCCAAAATCAGCAGTTTTGTCTGCGAACTTGGGAAAACGCTTGACCCTCAGAAATATGAGCAGCGGGCAGAAAATGTCTGGGTTGCCAAAAACGCGAAGGTTGCACCGACGGCAAATATTAATGGTCCGGCAATCATTGACGAGGAAGCGGAAATCCGCCACTGCGCATTTATCCGTGGCAACGCTATTGTGGGAAAAGGAGCGGTAGTCGGTAATTCCACAGAGTTAAAGAATGTCGTATTGTTTAATAAGGTCCAGGTACCGCATTATAATTATGTGGGAGATGCCATTTTAGGTTATAAATCACATATGGGTGCAGGCTCTATCACCTCGAATGTGAAGTCGGATAAGACCCTGGTTGTAGTAAAGGATGGCAAAGAAGAGATTGCCACCGGCTTGAAGAAGTTTGGCGCTATGCTGGGGGATGAAGTGGAAGTGGGCTGCAACAGCGTGTTGAATCCGGGCAGCGTGATTGGAAGGAAGAGCAATATTTATCCGCTGTCCATGGTACGCGGCGTGGTTCCGGCAAACTCCATTTATAAGAATAAAAATGAAATTGCCGAAAAATACTAAATCAATTAATAGTCTGAGATTTTTATTCAACTTCAGCATTAATTACAACCTGAGGTTACAGTAGAACATTAATTATATTTAAAAATAGTTGACAAAAAATATCACATGTACTATTGTATTAAAGGAATAATACAATAGACGTGTGATATTTTTGTCTTATAAGCAATTAAAGGAGAGAGAGTTATGCTGGAAATTCAGGAATTGACAAAAAAGTATGGGAAATATCTTGCGGTAGACCATGTGAGCTTTACCGTGCCGACCGGGCAGGTGGGCATTCTCTTAGGTCCCAATGGCGCTGGCAAATCTACAATTATCAAGAGCATTGCGGGGCTTTTGCGTTACCAGGGCGGTGTTGGGATTGAACGTATGCCAGCCAGGTCATTGGAAGCAAAACGGGTATTCGGCTATGTGCCGGAGGTTCCGGCAATGTTTGACGCTTTAACGGTACGCGAACATATAGAATATATTAGACGTGCCTACGATTCCCAAATTACGGAGGAGGAGGTTGAACAGCTTCTTCATCGTTTTGAACTGGATGATAAACAGAATAAGCTGGGGCGGGAGCTTTCCAAAGGAATGATGCAGAAAGTGAGCATCTGCTGTGCCCTTGCCATCAAGCCCAAGGTTATCCTGTTGGATGAGCCGATGGTCGGTTTGGACCCGGCAGCAATCAAGGAATTAAAAGAGGTAGTACTGGAGTTGAAAGAGCAGGGCGTTACTGTGCTTATCAGTACGCACATGCTGGAGATGGTAAAGGACCTCTGGGACTTTGTGTTCATCATGCAGAAAGGGAAGATTATAGGGACATTTGACCGGCAGCAGCAAAAGGATGCGGACATTGAAGAACTGTTCTTCCAGATTACGGGAGGCGGTGATGCGCAATGAGAGGGCTGGTTTATCTTTACAAGCGGACAGTTATCAACAAAATCAAGCGTGCGCTGAAACGCCCTGTCACCTATATTTGGCTGGTGTTTGGTGTGGGATACCTGCTGTTGATGGGGGTTAGCTTTGGCATGATGATAGAGGAGGGCAATTTTGGCACGCCGGAAAATATCGTGGCAATCCTTTCAATTATCATCTTTGCCATGATTCCGGGAAATATTATCAGCTATTCCAAGAGGAAGGGGCTTTTATTCCGTCCAAGCGAAGTGCATTTTGTGTTTTCCGCGCCGGTAAGCCCCAAAATGGTATTGATGTTTGAGGGCGTGAAGTCATTTATCGGCAATTTTGTGATTGGTATTCTGATTGTGGTTTTTGGCGGGCTTTGGTTCCATATTCCAGCCTGGCAGCTGGTGCTCTATTTCCTGTTTTTTGTAGTGTTTGAGAGCATCCTGGAAGCCGCACTTATCATTTTCTGCTTCGGAAATGAATATTTTGGGGAGAAATTTTTCAAACGTCTGCCGGTGGTGATGTACCTTTTCATGGCAGTGGTAGCCGGGACAGCTTTGTATAAGCTGATGAACGGAGAGCCGTCTTTTGCTTTGATTAGCGATTATTTTGCCATGCCAGTGATACAGCTTGTGCCCATTGTAGGCTGGAATGTCGCCGCGACCAGGCTAATTTTTCTGGGACCCGACACGTTCAGCCTGATTGGCACGGCATTATATCTTGTCTCCGTCATCGGCATGTTTCTGTTTGCATGGAAAATGAAATGCACCGGAGAATATTACGAAGATGCAATGAAGTTTGCGGATGACTACCAGAAGATGAGGGAGAATCAGAAGAAAGGCATTGCCAACATCCCCTGGAAGAAAAAGAACAAGCTGCGCGAGGCGTCTGTGGAATACAAAGGCGCTTATGCCAAGGCCATCTATTTCCGGCAGATGTTGGAGTATAAGAAAAATCCCACCTTTATTTTTGGCTGGAATACGCTGCTGTGTTTCGGGCTTGGCGCAGCGATTGCAGCAATCTCTTATTTTAACGATGCTGTCAGCGAGTTCGGGGCAGGAAAAATCTTTATCGTTCCTGCGGTGGTAAGCTATGTAATCTTTGTTTTCAGCGGCTATGCCACTAAATGGTCGAAAGAACTGGAGAATCCTTATACATACTTGATTCCTGACAGTCCCTTGAAGAAAGTATGGTATGCTACCAAGATTGAACATATGCGGGCATTGGCAGATGGCATTCTGGTGACATTGCCGGGAGCTGTTGTTCTTGGCCTTAGCCCGGCAATGACCATCCTGACTGTACTTTTGTATATCTGCCTGAATGCCAACAAGCTCTATTACAATATGCTGGCGGATGTCTTGATTGGAAACCTTTTTGGCAATGTAGGGCGTTCCTTGGTAAGAATGCTTTTCCAGGGGTTTGCTATCGGTATTGCAGCGGTGGCTGCAGTGGCAGGCGGCTTGCTTGTCGGCTTGGAAGTTGGCTTTTTCCTGATGATTGCCGTGATGGGCGTTCTTACCTTTGCAGGAGCCATGGTAGCTTCGCTTTCCTTTAGCCGTATGGAGGTTATGGAATAACGGTAGCTTCGCTTTCCTTTAGCCGTATGGAGGTTATGGAATAACGGTAGCTCGCTCTCTTTTAACCGTATGGAGGTTATGGGATAAAAAGTTAATGGAAGCGTTGGTGAAAGCAGCGCTTCCTTTACTTGTCAGGCTTTTTATGGGGCTTTAGCAGAAAAAGAATTTGAGAT
>CANOFO010000050.1 GCA_947565305.1 uncultured Lachnospiraceae bacterium
AAGAACATTAGATATTGCTTTAAAACAAAAGATTTTAGATATAAGAAAACAACCATGATTACCAGGTCAAGGCCTCCTGTAGCAAGGCGGCAGGAGAAGAAAGATATAACTTCGCGGAAAATTCCAGATGGTTTCTGGGCTCTTTCCTCAAATACGAAATAGCGGTTTGTAAGGTATGCAAAGAGGACGGAGAGCACCCAGGCTATGACGGTAGAGACAGATGTGCTGCACCCAAGCTTTGAGCATACGAAATAAGCAGCAATATTTACAAGCGTAGTGCAGACGCCGAAAAACAGGTACGAGATGATTTCGCGGTATTGAGTCAGCAGGTCTTTTATTTTTGTCATAGTTGTTTAAGTCTCCTTAGTGTGTGAAAATTTATGGTTCAGCCCTAGTGTACTGTATTTTACCATAACACAACATTGCATAAATTTCCATGAAAATTTCCATACTAACTACCAGGTCTGCCCACAAAATCTAACAGTTGTGGGTAAATGAAGGAATATGGCAGAAATGGAGGATTTTTTAATGGGAGACAAATTAAAACAGCAGGAAAAAGAAAAGAACGACAACGAACAGATTAAAGATATGGGACAGCTGACCTTAGATCAGGAAGAGGGGCATAAAATACACCTTTTGTCCATCATAGGGGAGATTGAGGGTCATGAAACTTTGTCCCCCAATGCCAAGACGACAAAATATGAACATGTCCTGCCTAAGCTGGCGGAGATTGAAGATGATGATAAGGTAGACGGTGTGATGCTCTTACTGAATACTGTGGGAGGGGATGTGGAGTCCGGTCTGGCGATTGCAGAAATGATATCCTCTTTGAGCAAACCGACAGTATCGCTGGTGCTGGGAGGAAGCCATTCCATTGGCGTTCCATTGGCGGTGTCTACGGATTACTCGTATATCGTGCCTACCGGAACTATGGTTATCCATCCGGTGCGTCTGAATGGGCTGGTGATTGGCGCGCCCCAGACATACGATTATTTCCAGCAGATGCAGGACCGGATTACAGGATTTGTTGCCAAACATTGTTTTGCCACGCAGGCACGTTTGGAAGAAATGATGATGAACACCAGCATGCTGACCAAGGATTTGGGCACAATTCTTGTGGGAAGCCAGGCGGTGGAAGAAGGAATCATCAATGAAGTGGGAGGCATTGACGAAGCGATGAAGAAACTTCACCAAATGATTGATGAAGATAAGCAAAATAACGAAATCTGAAAACATGGGAAAAGTTGTAATGACATTTTCTTCTAACTGTGCTAAACTATAAACAGTATGCTTGGCACAGTTAGGCGCCAGGCTGTAGGAAAGGCCAGGAGTTTAGGAGGAAATGTTATGGCAGCAAAGCCAAAGAATACCAAAAATAAAAAAGGGACGGCAGTATCTTTCCAGAGTGAAGTTGCTCTTCTGCTGATTCTTGCCGTTTGCATCATATGGTTTATCAGCCATTTTGGAATTGGCGGTTTTGTGGGAGAGAAGATAAGCAGCTTGAGTTTTGGGCTTTTTGGGATGATGTCTTACCTTGTCCCGGTCTGCTTTTTTGTGGGAGCAGCTTTTTTTATCTCGAACCGCGACAACGGCATTGCCATTATAAAACTGGTTGCCGGCGTTTTGTTTGTGTCATTTTTATGCCTGTTCGTGGAACTGGTGGTGGGAAGTCAGGGAAGTTATTCCATCAAATCTTCCTTTGCGTATGCGGTGGAACATAAGAATGGGGGAGGCGCATTGGGAGGGATGTTAGCCTTTCTGCTGTGCCCGGCAATCGGTAAGGCTGGCGCGTACGTCTTAGATGTCATTGTACTGATTATCTCTCTGGTGCTCTTGACGGAACGTTCTTTTTTGGGCGGGCTCAGAAAGGGCAGCCGCAAGGTATACGATACAGCGAAAGAAGATGCCGCGCGGCGCAAAGGGCAACGAGAAATGCGCCGCGAAGAAAGAGATGAGCGTCAGGAATTGCGTGAGATGCGCCGTGAAGAGAAAGAAGAGCGCAAGAGAGAGCGAGAAATGCGCCAGGCAGAAAAGGAAGAACGTCAGCAGCAGCGGGAAAGCCGCAGAAGAGAGCAGAAATTGCAGAAAAGGGAACAGGAACAACGCGACAGGGAATGGGAACAGCGGCGCATGGACCGGAAAGTGGAAGGCGTGGTGTTGGATACCAAAATCTATCCTGTTTCAAGGAAACGTTCGGATAACATCAGTGAACTGAAACTTCCAGAGGAGAGAGCGAGCGCAATACACCGGGGAGCTGCGGTGGGAAGCCAATCTTCTGGAACAGACAGGCAAAGTGTCTTTGCAGAACCGATAGTAGTGGAAAAGGTACATAGGAAACCAATCGCCATGCCGGAAGTAACGATGGCAGAAGGAACAGAAATACCCATACCGGAGGTATCCATGGCAGACGGAACGGAATTTGCCATGCCGGAAGTGACGATGGCAGAGGAAGAGACAATCGCCATGCCGGAAGCAGCCATGGCAGGCGGGATGGAATTTGCCGTGCCGGAAGTGTCTTTGGCAGAGGAAGCTAATGTTCCCATGTCAGGGGCTTCTATGGCAGACGGAAAGAAGTTGAGTATGCCGGAGAGGGAAGCAGGTGCAAATATCCCGGAGGTGGAGGAAGAACTTCTGCTGACCGAAAGTACGCTTGCGGATGCGGCAAAAGAGATGTTGGCAGCGCCAGATTCCGAACAGGACAGCGCAGTTATGGGCGCAGATTATATGTTTCCGCCAATATCTCTGTTAAAGCCCGGAGAGCGTGCACAGGGTGACAACCGGCAGCAACTGCAGGAGACAGCCATACAGCTGCAGCAGATATTGAAGAACTTTGGCGTCAAAGTGTCAATTTCCAATGTTAGCTGCGGTCCCACGGTTACGCGCTATGAGCTGCAGCCGGAACTGGGGGTGAAGGTCAGCAAGATTGTCAACCTTGCAGATGACATCAAGCTGAATCTGGCAGCGGCAGATATCCGTATAGAAGCGCCGATTCCGGGAAAGGCAGCTGTGGGAATTGAGGTGCCGAACAAGAAGAATGTGATGGTGCGATTCCGTGAACTGGTGGAATCAGAGGAATTCCAGAACCATAAGTCAAGCATTTGCTTTACCGCAGGCAAGGATATTGGTGGGCAGGTGATTGTGGCAGACATTGCGAAGATGCCGCATCTTTTGATTGCCGGGGCTACCGGCTCCGGCAAGTCGGTCTGTATCAATACGATTATCATGAGTATTTTGTATAAAGCTAACCCGGAGGATGTCAAGCTGATACTGATTGACCCCAAGGTGGTGGAACTGAGCGTTTACAATGGGATTCCCCATCTGTTCATTCCGGTGGTCACAGACCCCAAGAAAGCGGCAGGAGCGCTGCATTGGGCAGTGGCGGAGATGACAGACCGTTATCAGAAATTTGCCGATTACCAGGTGCGTGATTTGAAGGGATACAACCAGAAGGTGGAAGCCATCAAGGATGTGGACGATGAGACGAAACCGAAGAAGCTGCCGCAGATTGTGATTATCGTGGACGAGCTGGCTGATTTGATGATGGTAGCGCCAGGGGATGTGGAGGATGCTATCTGCCGCCTCGCACAGTTGGCAAGGGCAGCCGGTATCCATCTGATTATTGCTACCCAGCGTCCTTCTGTGGATGTCATTACCGGGCTGATTAAAGCAAATATGCCTTCCAGAATTGCTTTTTCCGTTTCTTCCGGTGTAGATTCAAGAACGATTCTTGATATGGTCGGGGCGGAGAAACTGTTAGGCAACGGCGATATGCTTTTTTATCCCCAAGGTTACCAGAAACCGCTCCGAGTACAGGGACCTTTTGTGTCCGATGCGGAAGTGGAAGAGGTCGTAGATTTCCTCAAAAAGCAGAGCAGCGTGGTATATAACACAGAGATTGAAGAGAAGATGAACACCGTCTCCATTTCCGCCGGTGGTTCCGGTGGGGGCGGCAACGAGAAGGATGCCTATTTTATTGAAGCAGGAAAATTTGTCATAGAGAAAGAGAAAGGCTCTATCGGGATGCTGCAGCGAATGTTCAAAATTGGCTTCAACCGTGCAGCGAGGATTATGGACCAGCTGCAGGAAGCTGGGGTTGTTGGTCCCGAGGAGGGGACGAAACCGAGGAAGATTCTCATGTCCATGGCGGAGTTTGAAGAATATAACCAAAATAATTAACAAATAGGAGGACAACCGATGAAAACAGACATTCAGATTGCACAGGAGGCAGAAATGCTCCCCATCCGTGAAGTGGCAGCACAGCTTCAGATTGCGGAAGATGATTTGGAACTGTATGGCAAATACAAGGCAAAGCTGTCCGATGAACTGATGGAAAAAGTAAAAGATAACAAAAATGGCAAGCTGATTCTGGTAACAGCCATCAACCCCACGCCGGCAGGTGAGGGCAAGACTACCACCAGTGTCGGTTTGGGAGAAGCTTTTGGCAAGATGGGCAAGAAAGCGGTGCTTGCACTGCGTGAGCCTTCTTTGGGTCCCTGTTTTGGCATCAAGGGCGGCGCTGCGGGCGGCGGCTACGCGCAGGTAGTTCCGATGGAGGAGTTGAATCTTCATTTTACCGGTGACTTCCATGCCATTACCTCTGCCAATAACCTGCTTGCTGCCTTGCTGGACAACCATATCCAACAGGGGAACGAGCTGCAGATTGACCCAAGGCAGGTTGTCTGGAAACGTTGCCTGGACATGAACGACCGGGTGCTGCGCAATATTGTGGTAGGGCTTGGCAGCAAGATGGACGGTATGGTGCGTGAAGACCATTTTGTAATTACGGTGGCATCGGAGGTTATGGCGGTTCTCTGCCTGGCAGATGATATGGCAGATTTGAAAAAACGTCTGGGAAGAATGATTGTAGCATATAATTTTGAAGGAAAGCCGGTGACGGCCGGTGATTTGCAGGCGACAGGAGCAATGGCAGCGCTTCTGAAAGATGCTTTAAAGCCGAATTTAATCCAGACCCTGGAGCATACGCCGGCAATTGTCCATGGAGGGCCTTTTGCCAATATTGCCCATGGCTGCAATAGTGTCCGTGCAACAAAGACAGCATTGAAGCTGGCAGATTATGTCGTTACAGAAGCTGGGTTTGGTGCAGATTTGGGTGCGGAGAAGTTTCTTGACATCAAATGCCGCATGGCAGGGCTGAAACCGGATGCGGTTGTGCTGGTGGCAACGGTACGGGCATTGAAATATAATGGAGGAGTGCCTAAGTCAGAACTCTCCCAGGAGAATCTGGAGGCATTGCAAAAAGGAATCGTCAATTTGGAGAAACATATTGAAAATCTGCAGAAATTTGGCGTTCCGGTGGTTGTTACCTTGAATTCCTTTATTACGGATACGCAGGCAGAGACAGATTATATCAAACAGTTTTGTAAGGAGCGGGGATGTGAGTTTGCGCTCTCAGAGGTATGGGAAAAAGGCGGGGAGGGCGGAATAGCCCTGGCAGAAAAAGTGCTTGAGACGTTGGAGACTAAGGAGAGCAATTTTAAGCCCATTTATGAGGACGGTTTGCCTCTGGCAGAGAAGATTGAGACTGTGGCAAAAGAAATTTATGGAGCAGATGGAGTGAGCTATTCCCCAGCTGCTGAGAAAGAACTGAAACGGATTGAAGAACTCGGTATGGGGCATTTCCCGGTCTGCATGGCAAAGACGCAGTATTCACTGTCAGATGACCAGACAAAGCTGGGACGCCCACAGGGATTTACTGTTAATGTCCGTGAAGCCTATGTGTCGGCAGGCGCGGGGTTCGTGGTGGCTGTTACCGGTGCGATTATGACGATGCCGGGGCTCGGCAAGACACCGGCGGCATATGGGATTGACGTGGATGACAATGGAGTGATTACCGGGCTGTTCTAAGGAAATACTGATTAAATCAGTATTTCCTTAGATACTCCGTTGGATGCGCACGGATTAGGGATTGCATAAAAGATAATGATGCGTATGAGATTGGGTTAGAAAGGAAGAAGAGCCATGGCAAAGATAATAGACGGAAAACAGATTTCACAGCAGATAAAAGATGAACTGAAAGAAAAGGTGGCAAAATTAAAAGAACAGGGCAAGACAGGAGCGCTGGCAGTGATTCAGGTGGGGCAGGACCCGGCATCCAGCGTATATGTAAGGAATAAGAAAAATGCCTGTGCCTATATCGGAATTGAATCTCTGGCATATGAACTGCCTGAGGAGACGACAGAGGAAGAACTGCTGAAACTGATTGCAGAACTGAATGAAAAAGAGCAGGTAAAGGGAATTTTGGTACAGCTTCCATTGCCGGAACATATCTGTGAGGATAAAGTCATCCGGGCAATCAGCCCTCAGAAAGATGTAGATGGTTTTCATCCGCAGAGCGTGGGGGCTATGACAATCGGCGAACCGGGGTTTCTGTCCTGTACGCCGGCGGGGATTATCCAGCTTCTCAAACGTTCGGGTGTGGAGATTGCCGGAAAGCACTGCGTGATTATTGGCAGAAGCAACATCGTAGGCAAGCCGATGGCCCTCTTGATGCTCAGGGAAAATGCTACGGTGACAATCACCCATTCTAAGACAAGGAATCTCAAAGAAATTTGCCGGCAGGCAGATATCCTCATTGTGGCGATGGGCAAGCCGCAGTTCATCGGCACCGAATATGTGAAAGAGGGCGCGGTGGTCATTGATGTGGGAATCCACCGCGATGAAAATAATAAACTGTGCGGGGACGTAAAATTTGCGGAAGCGGAGCCCCTTGCTTCTGCCATCACTCCGGTTCCGGGGGGCGTTGGTCCCATGACGATTGCAATGCTGATGAGTAACTGTGTACAGAGTATAGAAGAGGAATAAAGATGAAGTGTGCAAATTGTGGCGCAGAGATTAAAGTAGGATGTATCTACTGCTCTGTTTGTGGAAAAGAGGCACAGATTGTATCCGATTACAATTTGCTGGAAGATGATTTCCTTCGAAATATGTTAAAAGAACGTGAGGAAAAAATTCGCGGGGAAGCTGAAAGGAAAGCCCCAATCAAAGATGCGAAAGAGGAGAGGCATAGCGCAAAGGCTGGCACACAGGAGCCTATAAATGGCAGACGTGGGCAGGAGGAACCCCAAAATGGCAAACAGAAACGCAGGGTTAAAAAACGGATAATTTTTGCTGTCTCGTCTATTGTCTTATTGATTGTTTTAATTGTCGCGACAGTTCTGATGGTCAGCTACAGCAGAGAAAACTCTTTTGATTATCAGATAGGACAGGCGAGGATTTGCCTGGCAGATAAGAATTACAGGGACGCAGAGAAATTTGCATTGCGTGCGCTGCAATTGGAAGAAGACAGTCTGGAAACAAAGCTTCTTCTGGCGGATATTTATGTTCTGCGGGGAGAAGAGGGCAAGGCAATCACGCTCCTGGAAGAGGTGTGTGGGAAATATAAGGACCATCAGGAGGCATATCAGAAGCTGATTGACCTCTATGCAGATAAGAAGGATTATGAGAGTATCCGCAAACTAAGTGAAGAGACCGAGGATGAAGATGTCTTGGAACTGTTTAGAGATTATTTCCCCCAGAACCCGCAGTTTGACAGTGAGGAAGGGGTTTATGCGGAGGAGTTTTCTGTGGGAATCTCAGCCGGGGAAGAAGACAGTATTTATTATACATTGGATGGCGCTGACCCCAGACAGGGAAAGGAATATCAGAGTCCGATTCCCATTGAGCCGGGGGAGAATGTGCGGATTCGTGCCATTGCCAGAAATAAATATGAACTTTACAGTGATGAGGTTCAGGGAGAATTTCAGGTAGAACTTCAGAAACCGGAGAAACCCAGGGTGTCGCCATGTGGCGGAAGTTTCTATGAGGCGCAAGATATCACGGTGACAGTGCCGGAGGGCTGTAAGGCATATTATACATGGGATGGCACAACGCCTAATACAAGTTCTTCCCAGTATACAAAGCCTCTGACCATACCGGAGGGAAATAATATCCTGTCGCTGATTGCAGTGAATGAGCATGGCATGAGTTCCGATGTGCAAAAATGTAATTATATCTATATGCCGACAATGCCAAACCCTATGGGTCCTGAATAGATACAATGTGAAAGGGATGTGCCCGATGAAAGATTTAAAGAAAATCCGTGAGGAAATAGATGAAATAGACAGCCAGATAGTCAGCCTGTATGAGGAACGGATGCAGCGAACCACGGAGGTCGCAGAATATAAGATTTCCGTGGGCAAACCAGTGCTCGACAGGCAGCGTGAGAAAGAAAAGCTGCACAAAGTAAAAGGACAGGCAAAAGAGGACAACCGTTTTGGTGTCGGCGAGCTGTTTGAACAGATTATGGCGATGAGCAGGAAACGCCAATATCAACTGTTGCGGGAGTATGGGCAGATACAGGAACTTGGGTTTGAGGAAGTGGAGGAACTGCCCTTTTACACCAGACGGATTGTCTACCAGGGAACGGAAGGGGCCTATAGCCAGCTGGCGATGAAAGCCTATTTCGGGGATGATACAGAAGGTTATCATGTAGAGACCTGGCGCGATGCCATGGAAGCGATACAGAAAGGGGAAGCGGATTATGCAGTGCTTCCCATTGAGAATTCTTCTGCCGGTATCGTGGGCGAGAATTTTGACTTGATGCTGGAATATGACAATTATATTGTGGCGGAGAAAACGATTAAGATTGAACATGCCCTGCTGGGGCTTCCCGAAGCGGAACTTTCGGATATAAGAACGGTCTACTCCCATCCTCAGGCGCTTATGCAGAGCGTGGATTTTCTAAATGAGCATAAGGAGTGGGAGAGGGTTCCTGTGAAGAATACCGCTGTTGCTGCCAAACAGGTGGTAGGGGAACAGAAAAAAGAGCAGGCGGCGATTGCCAGTGAGGTGACAGCCGGCATTTATGGGCTTAAGGTCCTTAAGAAGCATATTAACTACAGTGAAGAGAACAGTACGCGTTTTATCATTGTGGGCGGAAAGAAGCTCAGGCTGAAAGGAGCGGATAAGGTAAGCATCTGTTTTGAGGTTTCCCATGAGAGCGGTTCGCTGTACCGGATGCTTTCACACTTCATGTTTAATAATCTGAACATGGTAAAGATTGAGTCCAGGCCCATTAAGGACAAGAGCTTTGAATACCGATTCTTTGTGGATTTAGAAGGCGATTTGGGCGAGGACGCCATGCAGAATGCCCTGAAAGGGCTGTTGGAAGAAGCGCTTTATGTGAAAGTACTGGGAAATTATTAAAGTGAGGATTAGTCGGATGGATAATATGATACTGTACCGTTATTTGGAACAGGGACAGATTTTAAATAATATGACCTGGATTATGGAAGAATACCGTTGTTATGATGATATAGATAAGAAGTGCAGAACTGAGGATTGCGGGTTCAAGGATTTTAAATCTGTGTGCTATGAGAGTTTCCATGAACTTGTTGAATTGTCAGCCAGCCATGGGTTTGAGGGCAACCTCTGGCACAACTACCTGACGTATCTTATGGTGAACGACGAGAATGCCTACAGTACAGCCTGTGAAATCAGGGGAACTGTTTCAGGGACCATCAATGAACTGGCAAAACATGATTTTGCAATCTTTAAGGAACTGTTTGCCTTTGACTTTGGCAGACTTAGCCAGGAACTTGATATGCCAGAACTCGGCCTGCTGGAAAATTATAAACGTTCTGACCAGAGCGGAAAGGTGTTCAACCGCAGGATACGCGACCGTATCTGTACGCTGAGCATCCGTTTGGAGCAGGCAGGGACGGTTGAGGAATTCCAGTCGGAGGTCACGGAATTTTACCGGGAATTTGGCGTTGGTAAGTTGGGCCTGCATAAAGCATTTCGCATTGAACATGAAGGGCAGGGGGCAAAGATTGTCCCGATTACCAATATTGCCCATGTACATCTCTCAGACTTGGTGGGATATGAACTTGCCAAGCAGAAATTGGTTGATAACACCCAGGCTTTCGTGCAGGGGAAACAGGCAAACAACTGTCTGCTGTTTGGGGATGCCGGAACCGGTAAATCCAGCAGTATCAAAGCGATTATCAACCAGTATTACGACCAGGGACTGCGGATGATAGAGGTTTATAAGCATCAGTTTCAGGATTTAAACTCTGTAATTTCCCAAATTAAGAATCGCAATTACAAATTTATCATATATATGGATGACCTGTCTTTTGAGGAATTTGAGATAGAATATAAATATCTCAAGGCGGTAATTGAAGGCGGATTGGAAAAGAAGCCGGATAATGTGCTGATTTATGCAACGTCAAACCGCAGGCATCTTGTGCGGGAAAAATTCAGCGACAAGCAGGAGCGTGATGATGAGCTTCATACGAATGATACTGTGCAGGAGAAATTGTCTTTGGTGGCAAGGTTTGGGGTTACTATTTATTTTGGGGCGCCGGATAAGAAGGAGTACCATAATATTGTAAAAAAACTTGCCGAAGCCAATCATATCCAGTTAAGTGGGCAGGAGCTTCTTTTGGAAGCAGACCGCTGGGAATTGAATCATGGAGGGCGTTCGGGAAGGACAGCGCAGCAGTTTATCAATTATCTTTTGGGAAAAGAATAAAGTGGGAAGGTGAAGCTATGAAGATTACGACATTTGCAGCAATTTACATCGGCTCCTATGAAGTGAGCATGAAAGTGTTTGAGATTCGTCCAGGCAGGAAAATCCGGCAGGTGGATTATGTACGCAGCCGGCTGGAACTGGGTCTGGATGCCTACAGCAAGGGAGTGATTGGCTATGAACTGGTGGAAGACCTCTGCCAGGTGCTCAAGGAGTTCCGCTCTATTATGGATGGCTATAAGGTGGATACATATAAAGCTTATGCCGGCAACATGCTGCGGACAGTGAGCAATGGGCTGTTTATCCTGGAACAGATTCGTATACGCACCAAATTAGAAGTCACGGTGGCGAGCAATTCAGAACTCCGTTTCCTGAGTTATGAATCAATGGCGGCATCCCCGGAATTTGAGAAGATGATTGGACAGGGGGCTGTAGTCGTGGAAGTGGGCGGCGGAAGTATGCAGATTACGCTGTTCCAAAAGGGGACAGCTGTGACAACCCAGCATATTGAACTGGGTATCATGCGCATCTGGGAAAAACTCTCCAAAATCCGCAATATGGTCTCCCACTATGAGACGCAGATACAGGAATTGATTGATAAGGAGCTGGAAATTTTTAAACGTCTTTACTTAGAGGGGCAGGATATCAAGTATGTGATTTTGATGGGGGATTATATCGGCGAGATGGTGAAGGGGTTCTCTAAGAAGCAGGAGGATGGCACCATCGAGTCAGAACGTTTCCTCAAGTTATTGAATAAATGGCATAAGAAATCGCCTAAAGATATTGCTGTTGAACTTAATCTTGTCAATGAAAATGACCCCTTGATCCTGCCCTCTGTCGTGCTCTATAAGCGGCTGACAGAGGAGATGAATGCCGACTTTGTGTGGGTGCCGGGTGTCAGCATTGACGATGGGATTGTCTGTGATTATGCCCAGAAGAACCATATGATACGTTTCCTGCATGATTTTGAACAGGATATCCTGGCGGCTTCTAAAAATCTTGCGGAACGTTACCAGAGCTATTCCGGTCACACGGAATCTGTGCTGTCCACCAGCACGGCAATATTTGATGCTATGAAGAAAGTACACGGCATGGATAAGAGGGAGCGTCTGCTTCTGCAGGTGGCTTCTATCCTCCATGACTGTGGGCGTTATGTCAGCTTGACGAATCAGTTCGTCTGTTCCTATCAGATTATCATGGCGTCAGAGATTATTGGCATGACGGACCTTGAGCGGGAAATCGTGGCAAGCACGGTGAAATATAATTCCCTGCCGCGGCCACCTTATGAGAGACTGCGGGATAAGATGGATAAGGACAGCTATGTGATTGTATCTAAGCTTACAGCCATCTTGAAGATAGCCAATGCCATGGACCGCAGCCATAAGCAGAAGTTTGAAAATATCAAGGCAGCATTAAGGGGCAAAGAGCTGATTATCACGATTGAGACGAAAGAGAACACGGTGTTGGAGAAGGGGCTTTTTTCTGCGTATGTGGAAGCTTTCGAGGAGGTATTCAGCATCATGCCTAAGATTAAAGAGAAGAGAGTGTTTTAAGTTTTACCTATCAGTTGTTGTGGCTTAAGATGACAAAGTAAAGAGCATTTCAGGAGGTAGTATATGGAAAAAGAAAAAGATTTTCTGAAACCCGAATATTATGAGAACCGGGAGCTGAGTTGGTTAAAATTTAACCAGCGTGTGTTGAATGAAGCCAGAGACAAATCGATTCCTCTGCTGGAGAGGTTAAAATTTGTGAGCATCACGTCCTCCAATCTGGATGAATTTTTTATGGTGCGCGTGGCATCCCTCAAAGATATGGTACATGCAGGTTACAAGAAGACGGATATCGCCGGAATGACGGCACAGGAGCAGTTAGAGGAAATCAATAAGGATACGCGCGCATTGGTGGAACTGCAGTATTCCACCTATAACCGTTCCCTTCTGCCCCTGCTCAACAACCATGGGATTGAGATTATCGATGCCCATGAGGACCTCACGCCTCAGCAGGCAGAGTATGTGGACCATTATTTTCAGGAAAATGTATATCCGGTGCTTACGCCCATGGCAGTGGATGCTTCCCGCCCATTTCCATTGATTCGCAACAAATCATTGAACATTGCAGCGCTGCTGATGAAAAAAGAAGACAAGAAAGAGGAGATAGAGTTTGCCACTGTGCAGGTTCCTTCCGTGCTTCCGCGGATTGTCCAGATTCCTTCCGGTACAGAAGGGGGCAGGACCTTCCTGCTGTTAGAGCAGATAATTGAGCGCAATATCCAGCAGCTGTTTTTAAATTACAACGTGCTCTGCGCCTATCCCTACCGGATTATGCGCAATGCTGACCTGAGTATTGACGAAGATGAGGCAGAAGATTTGCTGCAGGAAATCCAGAAACAGCTGAAAAAGCGCCAGTGGGGCGAGGTCATCCGCCTGGAAGTGGAGGAAAAAGTCGACAAACGCCTGCTCTCCATACTGAAAGAAGACCTGCACATTGCCCAGGAGGATATCTACAAAATCGGAGGTCCCATAGATTTAACATTTCTGATGAAAATGTATGGCATGGAAGGGGAAGACGAGCTGCGCTATGCACCATATAAGCCCCAGCAGGTTCCGCAGATTACGCCGGGCGAAGATATCTTCGCGGCAATCCGCAAAGGAGATATTCTGCTGCATCATCCTTATCAGACCTTTGACCCGGTTGTTGATTTCATACGCCAGGCGGCAAAAGACCCTGATGTGCTTGCTATCAAGCAGACCCTCTACCGTGTCAGCGGCAATTCACCGATTATCGCGTCCCTGGCACAGGCAGCGGAGAACGGCAAGCAGGTATCCGTGCTGGTGGAATTGAAAGCACGCTTTGACGAGGAGAACAATATTGTCTGGGCACAGAAATTGGAAAAAGCAGGCTGCCATGTTATTTATGGTCTGGTGGGACTTAAGACCCACAGCAAGATTGCCCTGGTGGTGCGCAGGGAAGAGGATGGGATTCGCCGGTATGTCCATCTTGGTACGGGCAATTACAATGATTCCACCGCGAAATTGTATACGGACCTGGGAATGTTTACCTGTTCAGAAGCAATCGGTGAGGATGCCACGGCAGTGTTTAATATGCTGTCCGGTTATTCCGAGCCGCTCACCTGGAACAAACTGGTGGTAGCGCCCATCTGGCTGCGCAAACGTTTCCTGAAGCTGATTAAGCGTGAGATAAAACATGCCCAGGAGGGGAAAGAAGCATTTATCAAGGCAAAAATGAATTCACTCTGCGACCGTGATATCATCGCCGCCTTGTATGAGGCTTCCACAGCGGGGGTGAAGATTGACTTGGTAGTGCGCGGTATCTGCTGCCTTAAGACAGGGATAGCAGGTGTCAGCGAGAATATCACAGTGTGTTCTATTGTGGGGAATTTCTTAGAGCACAGCCGTATTTTCTGGTTCCACAATGATGGGCAGGAAGAAATCTATATGGGAAGTGCGGACTGGATGCCCAGAAATCTTGATAGGCGTGTGGAGATTATGTTCCCGGTGGAGGATGAAGTATTGATGGACCAGGTGCGCCACGTTCTGGAGACGCAGCTTGCGGACAATACCAAGGCCAATATTTTGCAGCCGGGCGGCAGATATGAGAAGATTGATAAACGAGGGAAGAGATTGGTCAATTCACAGGAGCAGTTTTGTGAGGAAGCAAAAGCAGCTGTGCCGAAAAAAGCAAATGTATACCAGGACCGGGTATTCATTCCTGCAGAGCCAGTGAATTGAGTGAGGAGGACATTATGGCAAGCAAAATCCTGTTTACGGATTTAGATGACACACTATTGGACGATGACAAAGAGATTTGCCGTGAGAACCGGGAAAAGATTGCCCAGATGTTGGAGCAGGGGCATTATTTTGTAATCGCGACTGGGCGTCCCACTGCAACCGGAAAGATTGTGGTAAAGGAATTGGGATTGACGATGCCGGGATGTTATATGGCAGCGTTTAATGGGGCTGTCATCTATGACTGTGCTGCGCAGCGTATCCTTGCCCAGCGCACGATTCCCCTGTATGTGGCAAAGGAGATTCTCGATGAGGCACATAAGGCAGGGATTTATATACATAGCTACCAGCAGGATATCATATTGACGCAGAAGCATGGTGCGGAACTGGAATTTTACCTCAGTAAGGTGAAGATGGAGTATCAGCTGGTATCCGATATTTACAGCAGGCTTTACAGTGAGCCCAATAAACTCATTATGATTGATTTAGAGGGGCAGAAGAGGCTGGTGGATTTTGTAGAGAAGCATGAGAAGTTTCGGGAGAACACAAATCTGTTCTTTTCAAGGAACGAATATCTGGAAATCTGTCCCAAGGATACAGATAAGGGCAGCGCCGCTGCCTATATCAGCCAATTTTTGGGTGTGCCAAAGGAGCATGTTGTGGCGGTGGGAGATGAGCGCAATGATATTCCCATGATACAGGCGGCGCATGTGGGGGTGGCAGTGAAAAACGGCCACCCGGATATCAAAGAAGCAGCAGATTATGTCACTAAGAATGACAGCGCACATGGCGCGATTGCAGAAGTGATTGATAAATTTATCCTTGGACAGTGAGGGAGCGGTATTCTTTCATCTTAGCCAGGATATCGTAGGGGATGCAGAGGTTCCCCTTGCCGGTTCCCAATTGGATATGGGGTTTGTTGGAGCCATGGAAATCAGAGCCGCCGCTGATTAACAAGTCGTATTCACGTGCCAGCTTGCGCATGTTTGCCTCATCTTGCGGCGTATTCATGGAATAGACAGCTTCTATTCCGTCGAGCCCGGCGGATTTTAATTCTCCGATAAATGTACGCAGTCTTTGCTGATTCATGTGGCACAATACCGGATGGGCGAAAAAGGCAAGCCCGCCGCCCAATTGAATTAGCTTGATGGCTTCAAAGGGCGTGATTTTTTCGCGGGGCACATAACAGCGGCAGCCATCTCCCAGATATTTGGCAAATACGGTTTCCCTGTCTTTGACGAAACCATGTTCCACCAGATAACGGGCAAAATGCGCCCGGGTGACAACGCTGTCAGGGTATTCGTCATAGAGCCCTTGCATTGTAATGTCAAACCCTTCCTCTCTGAGGCGGGCAACCATTTTTTCATTGCGCCTGTCCCTGCCGTTTACGAAATCACCCAGCCGGCCAAGGAACGCTTTGTTTTCCTCATCTATATAATATCCGAGGACATGGACCTCCTTACCCTGGTAGTCGGTGGAAAGCTCAACGCCTGGAATCAGTTCAAGCCCCAGGGATTCTGCAATGGGACGTGCCTTGGCCAGTCCTCGGATGGTATCGTGGTCTGTCAGGGCAATGGCGGATAAACCGGCTTCTTTCGCATGTTCCATCAATTCCTGCGGGGTCATTGTACCGTCAGATTCCGTGGAATGGGTGTGTAAATCAATACATCTGCCTGTAAGTTCTGTCATAGAAAATCCTTTCTGTTGCCAATGAAAAATAATAGCTACATTAAGTCTATCAAAAATATTAACATAAGAAAAGAGCAGATTATTATGAAAAATAAATTTTACAAGAGATTATGTCTTTCGTTGTTGGCATTTAGCCTGTTTTTTTCTGAGGTAGCTGCGGTGCAGGCTAAGTCTCCAGTGGGTGTCTGCAGCGACCAGGAATGGGAAGTGTTAAAGCTGGTAAACAAAGAACGTCTGAATAAGGGGCTGACGCCTCTGAGCGTCATGAGGAACCTGCAGACGGTAAGCGATGTACGCTCTGCGGAACTCAGCAGGGAATTTTCCCATACAAGACCCGATGGAAGCAGCTGTTTCACAGCTTTACAGGGAATCAGCTATAACTCTGCAGGGGAGAATATTGCAGCGGGATATTCTTCATCGGAAGAGGTGATGGAGGGTTGGATGAACAGTCCGGGTCATAAAGCGAATATATTGAGTAAGGGATTTACACATTTGGGTGTAGGCTATTATGGCGCGGCAGCAATGAGCCATCATTACTGGTCGCAGATATTTATCGGATATTGCGTACCCATTGCTATTTCCATAGATAAGGCTGGCAAGCACAAGGTTTATCCGCGCGGGTCTACAATAGACGAGATGGAACGGCTGCTGACAGTGACATGCAGACATGGCGTGAGCTATCTGCCCCTGATGGATAAAATGTGCAGCGGCTACGACCGAGATACCACCGGCAAAAAGAAAATTAAAGTAAACTATCTGGGGAAGAGCATAAGTTTTAAAGTTAAGCTTACCGGTATTGATATCTGCAGGGCAAAAATCACCAATGTGAAGAATAAGAAATATAACAGAAAGCCACAGACGCAGAATCCCAGAGTAACATTGAATGGCAAGACGCTTGTGAAGAACAGAGATTACACCATATCCTATAAACATAATAAAAAGAGAGGCAGCGCAACTATGATAATCACTGGCAAAGGGATATACAGCGGAACTGCCAAACGGCGTTTTAAGATAACCAGATGATAAATGGGGATGTTGTATATGGGTAATGGCTTGACAGGAAATCTTATGCAGATTTCTGGATTGGGATATTGGAATACGATTTGTTTAATGTTTATTCTACTGGGAGGATTTGTATTTTGTTTAGGCATTAAATTACCTATTGATTATCAGAGTGAAAAATAAGGCAGGTGTTTATGATGGGACAAGAATGGTTTTTACGTTCTGTTTGCGGCAATAAAACCCATGGCAGGATTAGGGAAAATACCATTATGAAGAACAATCCTCTTTATTGTCCCAAATGCAAACACGAGAGTTTGGTTGAAGCGGAGGGATTGCAGATAAATGTTGTTATGATGTCTGATAAACTATCTGATTTACATTGACTGGAGGAAGAAAATGAAATCCATTTATCGAAACGAACAATCTAAAAAGGCAG
>CANOFO010000051.1 GCA_947565305.1 uncultured Lachnospiraceae bacterium
AAGTATAGAAGAATTTGGAAATTTTAAAAAAAGACATTCTGGAGAATGAGGAATCCCCATGTTATGGCAAAGTGTGGGTGCATATTTCTGACAATGCGTCCTCTCTGGATGGGATTGTCGACTCCCAGGAGCATATCACCGTTGATAAGAATGCCAATCTTGGAGGGGTAGGCGGATTTACCAGGGGAATCATAGAGACCCAGAAACGGGCCAAGCATGGATATACCCATGTCCTGCTGATGGATGACGATGCGACAATCAGTTCTGCGGCGGTAGAGGCGAATTATCTTCTGCTCGCATATTTAAAACCGGAATATTTTGGATATACTGTAGGAGGGAAGCTGCTGGTTCTTGGGGCTCCGTTCGTGCAGTTTGAGGTGGGCGCGCAGTGGAATGAAGGCAGGATTGTGGCATTGAAAAATAACCGTGATATCCGCCTGATAGAAGAGGTGCTGGACAGTGAGCGCGAAGATGAAACTGTAGAATATCAGGGCTGGTGGTATTGCTGTATTCCGCTGCAGGAAATTGACCCCGATAATTTGCCGCTGCCGATTTTTATCCACAGGGATGACGTGGAATATGGGTTGAGAGTGGGCAGGGAACGTTTTATTTTCATGAACCGCATCTGTATCTGGCATGAAGCGTTTGCGGGTAAGATGCCGGGACCGCTGGATTACTATGATATCCGCAACCACGCAATCACCAATGCCATTCATTGTCCGCAATATACGAAGGAAGATTTTAAGAGATTTGTCAGCAAATGGGTATGGGGCAATATCGGCAAATACCGTTATAAATATGTAGATTACAACATCAAGGCGGTGGAAGATTTCTGTAAGGGGATTGACTGGCTCCTTGACACCGATGCTTTCGCCTTACATCAGGAACTGTTTGCCATGAATTATAAGGCAAAGCCTGTCTCAGAGTGGGTCGGCTTTGAGGGAATCACGGAAGAACAGCTGGAACTTAGGGAGAAAGGGTTTAAAAATCCTGGGGCATTTGGACGTGCATTCCATAAGGCGACGGCAAATGGATTTTTCTTTCCCATCAAGAGCCGCAAGATTGTTATTTCCGAACCTTATGGCAATGTCCATATTTTATACCGCAGGCCGAGGACGATTGTTGTCGACAATTATGGAAACGGCGTATATCTGGAACGAGACAGGAAGCAGTTTTGGGAATGTAAGCGGAAACTGGAGGCAGCGCTGAAATTAATTGATGAGAAATATGACGCTGCGGCAAAGAGTTACCGCGAACGGTACCAGGAATTGGTGAGCAGGGAGTTTTGGGAAAAATATCTTGGTCTGTAGTAGGAGAAACGTATGGAAAATAAACATGGGCAGGAACTGGAAGGCAAAATTGAAGAATTAGAGGGAAAACATTTTGATGTCGGTGTTGCAGGCGTCTGGTATGGCGTGAATTATGGGAGTGTGCTTACTTATTATGCGCTCTATCGCATACTGACAAAATTGGGATACTCTGTGTTAATGATTGGCAAACAGCGATTGCTGGAATATGATTGGGAGATAGACAGCAAAATCCATTCCAGGGAGTTTGCCTCTCAGCATTATAAAGATATCTCGCCAAACCTGAAAATGGATGAGATGTACCGTCTGAACCGTTACTGCGATATTTTCCTTATGGGCTGCGACCAGGTATGGAATTACGATGGCGTGGCAAGACATTTTGGACTCAACAATTATTTTGATTATGTGTCGGAGGATAAGAAAAAGATTTCTTATGCCTCTTCATTTGGTCATGACAGGTCTTTTACCCCCATTGATAAGATGCCCATTGTCACCAAACTGTTTCACAGGTTTGATGCTGTTTCTGTCCGTGAGGCGGAGGCAGTGCGTGTCCTGAAAGATGAATTTGGCATAGAGGGCACACAGGTAGTGGACCCTGTTTTTCTGCTGGACAGGGAAGAATATCAGGAAATTCTCAATGACAGTAAGGCTGAGGAGGAAGAGAAGTTCCTGCTCTCTTATATACTGGATCCAACGCCGGAGATTCGGGAATCCCTGCTTTATGTAGCGGAAAAGAAAAACCTGAAACTCATCAATATGATTGATGCTATGGGCAATAGGAAAAAAAATAAGGAGATATTAAATCTGCCGAATATTGTGGAAGATTTGGATTCTCCAACCTGGCTTTGGTATATAAAACATGCAGAGTTTGTAATCACGGATTCCTGCCATGGCGTCAGTTTCTCCCTCATTTTCCATCGGCCGTTTATAGCCTTAGCGAACAGGAAGCGGGGAGTGTCCAGAGTGGAATCGCTGGTGGACATGCTAGGTATCCGGGAGCGTTATGTCTATGATGCCAGGCAGATACAGAAGGATGAGAAACTATTGTCCGGCATGGACTATGATAAGATAGATAAGATATTTGATATGGAGCGTGAACGTTCCCTGAACTGGTTAAAATCTGCACTTAGCAAGGAAAAGAAGCGGTCAGTCACCGTCAGGGACTGTGTGAGCAAGAAAGAATGCTGCGGCTGTGGTGCATGTTTCCAGACCTGCCCCTCAGATGCTATCCGCATGGATTACGATGAGGAAGGAATCCTCTATCCGCTGGTTGATGAGGACAAATGTATCCGCTGTGGAAAGTGTGTGCGCGTCTGTCCTGCGCTTCATCCTTACGATAACAATGAGAAAGAACCGCAGTGCTACGCTGCATATGGAGATGATGAGGTTCGTGCGGTCAGCTCCTCAGGCGGCATATTTTCTCTGGTGGCAGAGCAGGTGCTGCAGGAGGGCGGGGCAGTCTGCGGAGCCGTATTTGACGATGAATTTCATTTATTCCAGAAAGTCATATATTCCAGGGAAGAATTGCCGAAGCTGCGTGGTTCTAAATATATCCAGAGCAATACCGGACACACATTCCAGGAACTGAAAAAGGTTTTAGATGATGGAAAACCTGCGTTGTATGTGGGTACTCCCTGTCTGGTAGCAGGACTCAGGGGATATCTGGGCAAGGAATATGAACAGCTTTTTACGATTGACTTGCTGTGCCACGGCGGTCCGTCTCCGGTTGCTTTCCAGAAATACTTAGGGGAAGTCCATGGAAAAAAGCAAGTTTCTTATGTGGGATTTCGGGATAAAGACCATTTTGACTGGCAGATTAATGCCACAGGGATGACCGTAAAATATAAAAACGGCAGCAGCTACCGACGGGCAAAAAGTGAGGACTTGTATTACCGGGCGTTTACGCCATCTCTGATGGTACGTCCGCAATGCCAGGTGTGTAATTATGCGAAACTGCCAAGGCTTGGCGACTTCACGCTGGGAGATTTCTGGGGCGTGGAGAAATATGACCCCAGGCTGACGGACGGCAGGGGCACATCCATTGTCTCGGTCAACAGTGAAAAAGGGGCGGCGATGCTTGGCAAAATCAGACCGAAGCTGCAGCTTTTAGAGAAAGTAGACATCAACCATATACTCACCCATGGGCAGCCATATGCCAGGCCTTATAAGAATAATCCCAGAAGATACCGTTTCCTGCGGATGGCGAGGGACTGTTCTTTTAGGAAAAGCCTGGAATGCTGTGAACAGAACAGATTTGATTTTGCATTGGTTGGAATGAACGGCGATTCCTATGGGGAAATTATGGGGTATTATGCCCTATATAAGGTGATTGCGGGCAGGAATTGTTCTGTGCTTATGGTGAAACGGCCGCAGGAAATGGATGATGAAATCACACCTTTGAAATACCGTCTGACAAGTTTTGCAAACCGTTATTACCCAACCGTAAGCACCCATGAGCGGCTGGGGCGGCTTTCTAAGCTGCAGGAGACTTGCGGTGGTTATATCGCAGATAATGCAGCCGTTTATGAGAAATATCTGGGTGAAAGGAAATTTTTTGTTGATTGCGCAAAAGCCTTAGGTGGGCTGGACAAAGAATTCCTGTTGGATAAGCAAGAGTATGAAAGGCTCACAGTTTATGCAGACTGTGACTTGCCAGAGCAGTATATCGCCTATGACTGCAGGAGTATCCCAAATGGGCTGGAAGATAAAATTTTTCATTATGCAAAAGAGCATTCCTTGTCTGTCGAGCATCTTAACGAGGACAGGATGGCGGAAAACTGGCTGTATCTTATCCAACATGCACAGTGCGTTGTCAGCAACCAGCGTGATGTGATAAATTTTGCAGTTATCTTTGAGAAGAAACTGATTATCCCACAGATGGGATTGCAGGAGGCGGTAAAACGCCATATATTGGATATTGGGCTTGAGGACAGGTTATTTGGTGAAGCAGAGGATTTGTCCTGGCAGCTTTCGAGCCAGGAAAACATCGGCTATGGGAAGGTCCATGATATCTTGGATAAGAGATGTGCCTGTGCGCAGAACGAGTTAAGCAAATCTATAAAAATCGTATACCGAAACATTCAGCACAGGGACAATCCCCTGCCTGGCAGGGTGAAAAGAGGCGGCATCCAGATTTTGAAAAGAGCGCTGCCGCCGTCCGTGAAGAACCAGGTGAAAAAGCTGCTTGGAAGATAGAAATCCAAGAACACGAGGAGGTAAGATGGGACAAAAGTATGATGTTGGCATTTTGGGCGTATGGTATGGCTGTAATTATGGCAGTATTGCAACGTATTATTCCCTCTACTGTGCAGTGAGGGATATGGGCAAGAGCGTTCTTATGGTGCATCGCCCCTGGATAGAGCCATTTAATGAAAAAGAAATGGAAAAAAGGCATTCCATGGTATTTGCAAGAAAGCATTATGATATCAGTAAAGCGTATCATGTAAATGAGATTGCAGTGTTAAATGAGCAGTGTGACACATTCCTGTTGGGTTCTGACCAACTCTGGAAATACGGCGTGACCAAAGTGTTTGGACATGGCTACTTTCTGGACTTTGTACAGGAAGATAAGAATAAGGTGGCATATGCCACCTCCTTTGGTGCAGAGCGTTTTCTGGCGCCATGGGCTTATGCATGGAAAGCGCTTAGGTGCATGCGCAGGATGAATTATATCTCGGTAAGGGAAGAAGTGAATGTGAATATGTGCCTGAAGCAGTTTGGGGTAGAAGCGGTACATACGTTGGATCCCATTTTGCTGTGTGAAGGCGGACATTTGGCAGAACTTGCCCGGGAATCTGACCGGGAGCCGAAAAAGGGCTATATCGCGGCATATGTGCTCGACCCTACGCCGGAAAAGACCCAGGCTTTGCTCTGGCTGGCAGAAAAGCTGGGAAAAGATATTGTCGTCATGCTGGACGGCTGGCCGCATCTGTTTAAGAAGAACAAGGAGAAGATGGGGCTGCCGGAATATACAATTTCTAACCTTACAGTGAACGATTGGATATTCTATATGCAAAACAGCGATTTCGTGCTGACGGATTCTTTTCATGGCACTTGTGTGGCGCTGTTGTTTGAGAAGCAGTTTTACGCGATTGCCAATTATAAGCGGGGAAAAGACAGGTTTGAGTCATTGGCGGGGGAGTTTGGCCTGTCAGGAAATTATGTCCGTTCTCCGAAAGAGATTATGCAAAGGGAGCTGCCAGAGCCTCTGGATTATAAAAAGATAAATGCGGTTTTGGAGGAAAAGCGTAAGTACTCTATGGAATGGCTGAGGAATGCAATTTGTGAACCAGAGCAGAACCATAGTGTGATAGTAAAAGAAGAAAAGCTGTATCGTTTGCGGATGGTAAAGTCAATCCTTCGTTATTATAAAATTATTAAAAAATAAAGGAGTACAATATGAAGTATGATTATTTAATTGTAGGTGCAGGTCTGTTCGGGGCAGTGTTTGCCTATGAAGCAAAAAAGACAGGCAAGCACTGTCTGGTCATTGACAAGAGGGACCATATTGCCGGGAATATCTACTGTGAGAATGTGGAGGGAATTAATGTGCACAAATATGGGGCGCATATCTTCCATACCAGCAATAAAGAAGTCTGGGATTATATCAATCAATTTGCGGAATTTAACCATTATATCAATTCCCCGGTAGCAGCATATAAGGACGAAACTTATAACCTGCCGTTTAATATGAATACCTTCAGCAGGCTGTGGGGAATCCGCACCCCTCAGGAAGCGAAAGACATCATTGAGAAACAGCGGGCAGAGTATGGCGTGGCAGAGCCGAAGAATCTGGAGGAACAGGCATTATCTTTGGCGGGAAAAGACGTCTATGAGAAATTGATTAAAGGATATACCGAAAAGCAGTGGGGCAGGCCTTGCACGGAACTGCCGGCATTCATCATCAAGCGTCTGCCGTTTCGCTTTATCTATGATAACAATTATTTTAACGACAGGTATCAGGGTATCCCCATCGGCGGCTATACGCCAATCGTAGCCAAGATGTTAGAGGGCATTGAAGTGCGGCTTGAGACCGATTATTTTGATTTTATCAAGGAGAATCCTGATATTGCAGATATCACCTTGTTTACCGGCATGATTGATGAGTATTATGGCTACCAGTTGGGCGCTTTGGAGTACCGGACAGTCCGTTTTGAGACGGAAGTCCTTGATTGTGAGAATTATCAGGGCAATGCCGTGGTAAATTATACAGAGCGGGAAGTGCCATATACCAGAATCATAGAGCATAAACATTTTGAATTTGGCAAACAGCCGAAGACCGTTATTTCCAGGGAATATTCTTCGGAGTGGAAACCGGGAATTGAACCATATTACCCCATCAATAATGAGGAGAACAACAGCCTGTTTGCAAAATACAGGGAACTGGCAGACAAGGAAGAGAAGGTCATTTTTGGCGGAAGGCTGGGCAATTACAAATATTACGATATGGATAAGGTAATAGAAGCAGCCCTGGATTTGGTAAAAGAGCAGTTGTAGGTGAGGATATAGAGGAGTGTTTTGGTATGAATGATGGGAAAACATATAAATGGGATAAATTGATTGTCTTTCTGGCAGCATTTATCCCAAGAATGATATTAATTGTCTGTTTTGCAGGAATCTTTCGGACTCCTATGGATGAGATGAGCACATTGGCTACAGGGGCATATTTTGGCGGCAAGGACTGGACAGCGCTGACAACGTATGCCAGATTTTATTACGGCGGCGGCTTTTCCATTTTATTTGCCCCCCTGTACCGGGTGTTTGACAGCGTAGTTGTTTATTATATTATCCTCAGTGTCTGTGCGGCATTACAGAGTATCAGCGCGCCCATCAGCTATACGGTGCTTCAGAGGTTCCTGAAAGTCGAGAACAGGAAGTATCTGATTGTCACTTCACTGGCATGTTCCTATCTTGTTGCGACAAGGGCGATGATGGTTTTTAACGAACATATCATCATTGGCTGTGTGTGGGTGTGCGTGTATCTTCTGTGCAAACTGACGGAGGATGGCAAATATAAGGCGGGTTATACGGTGGCGCTGATGGCGGTGCTTTCTTATATGCTCACCACACATACCAGGGCAAAGGTAGTCTGGATTGCTTTTGTACTGGTTGTCCTGTGTTACCGTATCCTGTACAAAAAGTGGCTGGTTTCTGTGATACCAGCTATCGTATCTGGCGCCGCCGGATATTTCCTGGCAGGCAGGTTCAATAATTTTGTAAAGACAGTGATTTGGGATTGGCATGAAGGGGAATTTCTGCGGAATGCAAATGTGAGTTTTAATCTGCAGTTATCGGATTTAAAAAACCCGGTGTCCTGGCAGGGTATCAGTTCCATCATATCTGGGCAGATTAATACTGTGCTTATATTTACCGGGGGAATTGCCGCAATCTTTCTCACGGTATTGATATATTTTTACTGCGATACGATTAAGGCATGGTTTCTGGAACGTTTTGCCAGGAAAGCCCTCAGCGAGGATGTGACGCAAGAAAATGAAGCTGGAGCTGCCATAAAGACAATCAGCCCCTATCTTATCGTCATATCCCTGGTATTTCTGCTCTGCACGGGCGCGATGATTGCGGCTCAGAGCCTTACCTGGCTGAGCAAGGTTATGGGAGTGCTGCAGACGTCTACGTTTGCCAGCAAGGCTTACAATTTTAAGGCGTTAACTTATATACGCTATATGGGACCTTTTTTAGGACCAGTCTTTTTATGCGGGGCGGCGCTTGTGTACCATAAGAAAGAAAAGCTGCGCAGATATCTTCTGCCATCTACGGCAGCCGTGCTGGTGCTGCAGTTCATATGGGCGGGATTTGTGCTTCCCCATATATACAGGAACAGGGCAACGTCCGAGGTGTTTACTGCATTCGGCGGTTATGATATTGTAAACAGCACGGCGACCATGGGGCTTAAGGTTTATCTTCCGGCAAGCATTGTGCTGGTAATCATTTTTACAATCTGTATCATCTGCTATTACCGCAGGAAAATTTTGCTGCCGATGGCGTTGGTGCTGTGCCTCTTCGTCTATGAGTATGCGTATGGGGCCATATTCTGGGATGGGTCTTATGTGGGCCAATATGGCTCACGTGCAGATGCAGGTACGCAGCTGATACGCCAGATTGAGGAAGATGAACGGTACAGTGGTGATTTGCCCGAAGAGATTTATGTATTTGATGGCATAAGTGGTGTCCAGAAAAGATATTATACGTATCAGATTCAGTTGGATAACCATACTATAATTGTTGACAGGCCGCAGGATGAGGGCCGGCATATTGTATTTTCACGTACGAGAAGAGATAAAGAATTGTTGGACCGGGGATATGTGGTAGGCAGGATGGACAAGAACGAATTTGTCTATGTAAACGACTCTGTTTATCAGGAAATGTTTGAAGCACAGGGCATTAAATTCCGCAAGCCCAAGCTAAAATGATGATATGGTTTAGACAGGAAAGGATAATCAATCTATGCGCAAGCCGTCAAAAGAGCAACTAAAAAAAGCAGGAAAATTAATTGGCAATATCGTGTCCCTATTGTCAATATTGTTTATCATCTATGCTGTCTGGAAACTGGGATTTGATTTTGATTCCATTACAAACTGGTATTCCTTCCTCATGGTGGCGGGCTTAAGCGTGGTGTTGAAGGGCGGTACCGTTTATATTTCAGGATTTGCCTGGGCGAGCTGGCTGCGCTTTTTTGCCAGACGTGACATTGATATGCGGGAAGCAGTCTGTGTATATGCAAAAGCCAATATCGGCAAATACCTTCCAGGAAATGTAATGCATTATGTGGAGCGCAATTTGTTTGCCACCAATCTCGGTATCAGCCAGAAGAAATTGGCGGTAAGCACAGTGCTGGAGGTTATCGGTCTGGTGGGCGCGGCGTTTCTCCTGGCAGTAAGCGTATCGGCAGGCCAGTTGGAGAAATCCCTGCAGGCAATTTTCGGAGATTCTTACCTGCAGGTTCTTGCCTTGGCAGTGGCAGGGGGGCTTTTGCTTGTCGCGGCGGCATGGTTTGTGCTTCGCAGGAAGCTTACTGCCGTATTGAAGGAATATTCGTGGAAGAAATTTGCACGGACAGCGTTTTTTGCCGTTGTGGAGTATGCCATTGTGCTGGTTTCACTGGGACTTATCATGGTTGCACTCTATGCCTATATGGGCGGTACTGTCACCTGGGAGAATGGCTCGCTGATTGTGTCCGGGTATGTGATTGCCTGGGTGTTGGGCTTTGTGATTCCCGGGGCGTCCGGCGGCATTGGCGTCCGTGAACTGGTGATAACGCTTTTGCTGGGAAGTGTGGTGGGGGCAGAGATGGTGCTGACCTTATCAGTGATTCACAGGCTGATTACCATTCTCGGTGATTTTCTGGCTTATCTGGTTATGCTTATATTGCGGAGGAAATGAAAATGGGAGATATCGTGGTCGCCATCACGGCGGCAAGCTACAGTGGAAACAAAGGTGCAGCAGCAATGCTGCAAAGTTCAATCAAACAGCTCCATGACAGGTATGGGGAAAGCCTTAATATAAACCTGATGTCTGTGTACCCTTCTGAGGACAGGAAGCAGCTTCCCTATGATTTTATCAGGGTTGTTCCCGCGCAGCCGGAAAAACTGCTGTTTCTGGCATTTCCGATGGCGGTTCTCCATTGGCTGTTTCGGTGGTGCCCTCCGATACGGAAATTATTGGAAAAGAATAAGATTCTTAAAGCGTACAAGGGGACAGATCTGGTCATAGATGAGGCGGGAATTTCCTTTGTCGACAGCCGGGGATTTGTCATGAATACCTATGCTTTCGTCTGCATGGCAGTGCCGTTGCTCATGGGCGTTCCGGCAGTAAAATACTCACAGGCCATGGGTACGTTCCACAATCCATATAACCGCTTTCTGGCAAAATGGATATTGCCCAAATTGAAGCTGATTTGTGCCCGCGGGCAGGGTACATACGACAACCTTAAGGAAATCGGCATCACCGACAATGTGATATTATGCGCAGACGGCGCTTTTACGATGGCAGACAGCATTTCCAGCCGGGAGAAGGTGGCTCTTAGATGCGCAGAAGATGCATTTTACAGCGGCAAATCAGTCGGTCTGTCCATCAGTTCCGTGGTCTTAAAGAAGTGCAAAAAACTGGGCATCGATTACCCGCAGATTATGGCAGAGTTTATCAGATACCTGAACCAGAAGGGTTACGGTGTGCTGATGATTGCCAATGCGGCGAGAATCAACAGTGAAAAATCCCGCAACAATGACCTGCTTATCGGGGACGAAATCTATGGGGCAGTGGAGGACAAGGCAAATGTCCGCTGGTACCATGAAGAGATGGATGCCGAAGAAATCAGGGAATATATCAGCCGTTGCCAGTTCCTGGTTGCCTCCCGTTTCCATGCTATGATAGGGGCATTGGAGAAAAAAGTCCCGGTGCTGCTGATTGGCTGGAGCCACAAGTACCAGGAAGTCCTTGATATGTTCGGACTGGGACAGTACGCAGCGGATTTCTCGGGTCTTAACATAGAAAATCTACAGAAAAGCTTTGAGGATTTCGAGGCAGATGAGAACCTGATTCGGGAGAAACTTGAGAACAACCATGCGGCAGTTTTGGAAAGCTCTTATGACAATATCCGTAAGATTTCCGGGGTGTTGGACTCTGTTATGACAAATGGCAAACACACGGCGCCGAAGCTTCTGGATTACCGCCATCCTGAGAAGTATATTGGAGATTACCTGGCATTGCGCAAAGGCTATGCCACGGATTCCGATATCCGAGACCATGCAGCCTCCGGCGGCATGGTTACGGCATTGTTATGCAATCTGCTCAAACATAAGGTTATAGATGGGGCGTGGGTGACAAAGACGGAATTTGTGGAAGGCAAACTGACCTATAAGACCTACATCGCAGTAACGGAGCAGGAAATCCGGGACGCATCTTCGAGTGTCTATATGTTCATTCCCATCCTTAAGCATATTGACATGCTGGAGAAGTTTGAGGGCAAAGTTGCGGTTGTGATGACGCCCTGCATGATGCGCGGCTTTACGAATATTTTGGATAAGAGACCGGATTTGCAGGAGAAGGTGGCGCTTAAGCTGGGCCTGTACTGCAGCGGAACCCATGACATCCGTGCTACCACCTTATCTATGGAAAAAGCGGGAATCAGTACGCAATCTGCCAGCCGTCTGTATTACCGGCGCGGACATTGGCGCGGCATGTCCTCGGTCGTCTATGAGGATGGAAGCGAGAAGACTTTTTCCTATTCCAAGCTCATCTGTGCCTATAAGAATGCGTACTTTTTTGAGAAAGGCGGCTGTATGCACTGCAAGGACCATTTTGCTGCCAGTGCGGATATCAGCTTTGGCGATATCTGGCTCAAGGAGATGAAAGGCATCGATATCAAGCATACAAGCTGTGTCATCCGAACCCCAAAAGCGCTGGAATACTTTGAGCGGGCAGTACAGGACGGAGTTATCTCAGCCTCCCATATGAACGGCAAAGACATGGTGAGGAGCCAGAAACGCGCATTGGTATTCAAGTACAATTGTGCGGATAAGGACAGAAAGCGCAAGTGGAACCACAGGCTGGCGTATTACCTGGCAGAAAAGAACCGCAGGTATTCCATGGAGAAGCTGGAGAAACTGGAGAAGGTTCCATCGTGGTTTATCTATTATTACATGTGTTTTATCCGGGTGCTGCTGAGTTTTTGAGGGGATATTTTAAGGGAAACAGGATAGTAACAGATAGTAAAACTTTACTTATTAAAGAATTGTTCCAAAACCTGAAGATTATGTAGGCTGGGGAGAATTATACCGCTCAGATGTGTAAGTACCCTGTGGTTAACCTGACCTTGAAATCTGCTAAGCAGCCGGTATTTGCTTCGGCATATAACAAACTGAAGAACGCGGTGATAGAAGAATTCCAAAATCATAGGTCTGTATTGGAAAGTGATAAACTGACAGCAGAAGCTGTAAGAAAATTCCAACAGATTATAAGCGGGGAGGAGGGATACGATGACTATTCGTAAGCGTTAAAATTTCTATGCAAATGTCTCTTCCTTGTAACTGGAAAAAAACAATTATTTTAATAGATGAATATGACATCCTATTAGAGAATGCATATTTTCGTGGATTTTATCATGAATTGGTCGATTTTATCCGCTCTTTGTTTGAGTCTGCATTGAAGACGAATGACTGCCTGCAGTTTGCTGTCATTACTGGTTGTCTGCGTATCTCAAAAGAAAGCTACAATCCATGGAGCGTCATCAAATTCCTGTATGGCCTGTATTTTGATATTTTTAAAGAACCGGCAGTCTTTTTGCGGGTGCGGATTCCCAATACGGAGGTCAGGACAATTTATCGAGATACAATCCTCAACTGAATGAGGGCGAAGATGAAGAAAGAAGATTTTCGGGATTTGTACCGTGCGATGGAGGATAAAAATGCGGAAAAATGCGCGATATCTTAAATGGGCAGCTTTTTGGCACAATCAGCTTTTATGACAGCGCGGAAAATTTTTATCATGTTTTTCTTGACAACATCTTTAGCCAGAGTGAGGACTACATCGTAAAATCTAACCGTGAGTCTGGAAATGGACGTTCCGATCTTATGGTGAAGAGCCCATTTTTGCGCGGCAGGTTTTTTATCATTGAGATAAAAGTCTCGGATAACATTGACAGGCTGGAGGAGGATGCGAAGAAAGTGCTGCTGCAGATTGAGGAGAGGACTTATGCCCAAGAATTGCGGCAGAAGGGTTAAAGGATAGACTGCTATGGGATAGCGTTATACCGGAAAGATTGTGAAGTGAGTGTAAGAACTGATTCGCTGTAAAAAAATGTTCCCAGTGAAGTGATTTTTGTTATATTTTTTATGCTTGTGTGATATGGTATGCTGGAAGCGGTGCAGAATTTTACTGAAGATAAGGACTTTCATGAAGTCCGGGAAATTCAAAAGCGAATACTTATCTATGGTCTTGTACGTGAGGGTGGAAGGGAATATGAAGGGGCAATTATGTGGTTTTGCGACTGTGAGCTTGTCCGTAAGGTCAGCAGTGTGAATGCGGCGAGGATGCCGCTGAAAGCTTATGAGGATTTGAGAGCCTTTAAGCTGTTTATTGACGATACCGGCGAGTGGATTGTGCTCTTGGAAGTATATAACCGATTGGATTCTGTTAGGGAAGCCAGTCGGTTTTTTTGTGTTGAAAAATATTTCTTTTTATAGTATATTAATTTTGGAAAATGGGGGGAGTTTGGACGAGTTTTTAAGTAATATTTCTGAAAAACAAAAATATGGAATGATAAAAACAGATAGATAGAACAGGAGAATAAAAATGATAAAAATCAATGGAAATGTGCAAAGACTTGTTGCCATTGTTGCTGCCATTTTATCAGCAATGGCCTTATCAATGCCAGGAACGATTGTTGAAGGAAAAGGTTTTGCAGCCATGTTACTGGGTGAAGTAGACGGAGTGGGATTGCTTTCGTTTATTGTGGCTGTTGCGCTGAGTATTTGGTATTGGAAAAACTGGGACGTGTTCAGTGGGCATAAACATTGGACAATCCATGTATTGGCTTCTCTTTTTTCGGTGTTTACATTAATTGGCAAAAGTTATACACAGTTAGGGAACTGGGATTTTATATTTTATAATGGACGCCAATTTGTAATAGCTGTAATCGCCTTTATTGGCCATTTTATTTTGTTTGAGTTCTGTATTTGTGGATTGTTCCGATTTTTAGATTCAAAGAAGATATTTTTTTGTAATTCTAATACGAGGTCCGAAAAAGACTCATTGAACGGAAGCAAATATTTTTTGTTCTCATTTATTATTATTAGTTTGTGTTGGTTGCCATTTTTAATCATTTATTTACCGGGTTCTGTGCCCCATGATGGTTATCAACAGATTAATATGGCTTTTGGTATTGTAGAGTTTTCTGATAACCATCCCTGGGCGGTAACTTTGTTTATGGGTGCATTGATGAGAATTGGCAGAGTTGTCAGTGATAATTTTGGAGTTTTTTTGGTTGTCATTACTTTTTATGTTTTGGAGGCTTTGTGTTATTCTATTATATGTTATAAAATCAGAAAATGGAAAGCACCGCGTTTATTTTATATTGCAGTATTATTATTCTTTTCCGTTGTGCCGGTTTTTGGAGCATATGCGCAAGCACTGATAAAAGATGGAATTTTTATGGCCTTTGTCGCACTCTTTATAACGTTATATACGGAATGCTGTTTGTCATGTCTGCATATAATACCTAAAATAGATATTAAAAAGCAAATGTGTTTTCTTTTTATCGTAGGATTTATAGTTTGCTTAACACGCAAGAATGGGATTTATATGGTACTTCCGGCAGATGTTTTGTTGTGTGTTTTCTTTGATAAAGGAAAGAAGAGAGTTGCATTATTGTTATCAGCATTGCTAGCGCTGAGTTATTTTTCTGTGAATGAAAAAATTCCCGCGGCAATTGGTATTGAGCCAGGTTCTGTGAAAGAGATGCTGTCTATTCCGTTCCAACAGACTGCGCGGTATCTTAAGGAGTATCCAGATGACATAACGGAAGAGGAGGCGGAGGCTATTGAAAAGGTTTTGCGTTTAGACGTGGGTGAGAGGTACTTTCCAGAAGTTTCGGATCCTGTAAAAAATACCTTTCATTCAGGTGAAGAAGATTTAGCAGAGTATTTTAAAGTTTGGCGTACGATGTTTTGGCGTCACCCAGGGGTGTATTTAGAAGCTACGATTCATAATGCTTACGGATATTATTATCCATTTTACAATTTTTCTAGATTACAACCATATCAATTCTATATTAAAGGTGAACCTATTGCAACCGGAGACTTTGATATTCATTATATTATGCCGGAGAAATTAAGAAATTGGATGGCGAATTATGCTATGATATGGAGGAATATGCCTGGTTTGGCTCAATTATTGAATCCTGGCTTTTACAGTTGGGTATTGTTGCTGATTTGTGGTTATACAGTCTATAGCCATCGTTATAAAAGAATGTTGTTGTTTGTTACACCATTGCTAAACATTGTTATTTATATTGCATCACCGGTAAATGGTTTTCTTAGGTATGCGATGCCGCTTTTGGCATGTATGCCTGTTCTGATATTTTTTTGCCTTGCAGACGGTCATGGCGAGGTATTGAAATGAGACGAAAATAATGTATGGAAAATAGATTCCTGATAAAAGTGAGAAATATATTGAATTTCTTCATTATAAAATAAAAATAGCCGTTGAAGAGGATATTCTTCTATGTGATTTTGATATCAACATAGAAAGATATCCTTTTTTATTTCCAGAATAATTAGACTTGGATAAATTTTTGTGATATAATTGGTAACAATAATTATTAATTTTTTATAATGGAGATATAAAATGAACATAAAGAAAAAAGAATGGACATATTATCTATTGGCATTTTTATTTCCTGTCATGATAATTTGTATCGCAATGCTTATGAAAGGCATTTTCCCATTTGGGGATAAGACGGTATTTCTTTGGGATTTAGAAATTCAATATTGGAAGTTTTATAGCTGGCTTCATGATTTGTTACATGGTGAGGTAGGTCTCTTTTATTCTTTTTCTCAGGCATTGGGTGGGAATATGTATGCAACAGCGGTATCCCATGTGCTATGCTGTCCGTTTAATTGGCTTGTTTATTTTTTTGATACAGCGCATATAGCAGAATTTTTCTCCTTGATTACAGTTCTAAAGATAGCGACATGTGGCTTGACTTTTTATGTTTTCAGTACAAATCGTTTTAAGATATCACATAAAGGATTGCTGCTCATGTTCTCTACGGCGTATGCCCTCATGGAATATAATGTTTCGCTGTGCAGCAATATTCATTTTATCGATGCTATTTATGTATTGCCAGTAGTTGCATTAGGTATTTATTACTTGGTGAATTATAGGAAAAAAGCGCTCCTTTATTTTAGTATTATTTATGTGATTGTAGTGAATTGGTATACTGGATATATGGTATGCTTGTTTTCCGTATTCTATTGCCTGTTTGAATTGTTCTTGCGTTTCCGTCTGAAAGATCAATGGAGCGATTGTTTGCGGGGATTTGTAAATTATTGTATTACTATGTTGCTGAGTGTCGGTACGAGTGCGGTGGTCTTAATTCCTGGCTTATTGGCCTCCACAAAGGGAAAGGGTAAATTTGAACTTCAATATCTAATCCCTCAGTTTCATTGCGATCCATTATATATTTTAAGGAGTCTGTTTATTACAAGTGAGGGGAATGCTGATTATGATCATCCGGCGATTTATGTGAGCTCCCTAGTTCTGGTTTTTGTGCTGATGATGTATCTTGATAAGAGATTAGACAAAAGAAAAAAAATGGCATGCTTTCTATTGTCTCTTTTTATATTTGTCAGTTTTTCGTTTGTTCCGTTAGAAATAATATGGACTATTTTAAAGAAAACATATTCATTCCATTTTCGGTATTCATTTTTATTCAGTTTTCTTTTGGTTGCAACTGCAAGTTTCTATCTTGATGAACTGGAAGAGAAGTCATGTAACTTATCTTGGCGGTTGTGTTTGGGAGCATGTGGGGGTCTGGGACTATATTTCATAATACAGCATCTGGTGCAGCCGTTTCGTGGACAGTTGATAATATATTTTTATGTGGGATTGTTTTTTTGTTTTGCAGCAGCGTATTATCTGATATTTTGTGGAAAATTGCAAAGCCATATTGGAAAGAGGGTAATATTAGGATTTATAAGTATCTTATTGATATGTGAACAGGTTTATAATGTCAAATATTCATTTTCCAAATATACGATTAGCAATGAAGCGTTTATAAATTATGTATCAAGTACGGATAAAGCAATTACGCAAATAAAAGAAAATCATGAAGATGGGGAATTTAGGCTGGAAAAGACGTTTTCAGAGATGACAACAAGAAGGTCTCCGGTTGTTCCTGCTGATTCGGAGGGACTTGCTTTTTCTTATAATGGGCTATCCTATTATCATTCTATATACGATGCCAAAGTTAACGATTTTTTGGCCTGCGTGGGATATTGTAAATTAGATGCGATGGCAACCAAATATGTTGATACGATTCATCCTCATGGATATCAGAATATACCGAGATCGTTGTTATTT
>CANOFO010000052.1 GCA_947565305.1 uncultured Lachnospiraceae bacterium
TTGGTAAAAAGGAAAGAGTTTGAGCAGTACATATCAAAGAGTTTGGAGATTTAAGAAAGGATTTAAGCAGAAAATTCAATTTGATTATTCCCAAATGCTAGGTGATATGCTATAATATTGGCTTGTATCAAACTCTTTTTGTTGGAATACAGCAGAAAGGAGTTGATTTTATGGGTAAAGACTTAAAGGGCAAGGAACTTGGAGTCGGTATTTGCCAAAGAAAGGATGGCTTATACACAGCACGATTTATAAGTAAGAGAACTGGTAAATCAGTTCAAAGATATTTCCCAAAGCTACAGGAGTGCCGTAAATGGTATGCAGATGCAAAATTTGAAGATGAGCATGGCGGAATCAATGCGTCTGGGGATATGACAGTAACGGCATGGTTCAATTACTGGATTGAAAATATAAAAGGTGACAGTATAAGACCTAATACAATCAGAAATTATAAAGAACGGTTTGAGCATAATATAAAGAAGTGTATCGGCAATATGATATTGTCAGAGGTAAAACCAATGCACTGTCAGAATGTTCTAAACCAGATGAAGGATGATTATAAGTCATCTACCATATATCAGACAAGGATTACTTTATATTGTATGTTTTCTGATGCAGTTGAAAATGATGTGATTTATAAAAATCCAGTAACAAAAGGAATAAAGCATAATATCGGGAAAGAGTCTGAGAAAGTTAGGGCATTAACCATTGATGAACAAAAGAAATTTCTTGAAGTCGCGAAGAAGAGTAGCAATTATAATCAATTTGCTTTTATCTTGCAGACAGGATTACGGACAGGTGAGTTAATAGGCTTGAAGTGGTCTGATATTGATTGGAAAAAGCGTGTCATACACATACAGAGAAGCATGGAGTACAGGTATAGTGTTGGTGAATGGCGAATTGGAGAGCCGAAAAGTAAATCTGGCTATCGTGATGTACCTCTGACAGAAGAAGCTATTGCAATCTTAAAAAGGCAGAAAGAGAAACTTAGAGAGATTAAAGTAATCAATATGCAGTTCAAAGAGCATGTATTTCTTTGCAGGAAAGGCGATCCAACAAAAAATTCAGCTTATGATACTTCGCTGTTCAAATTGTGTGATAAAGCTGGTATAAGACGTTTTTCGATGCATGTATTAAGACATACAATGGCGACAAGATGTATTGAAGGCGGTATGCGTCCTAAGACTTTACAGGTTATTTTAGGTCATGCCAATGTAGGCATTACAATGAATTTGTATGTTGATGTGACAGAGGAAGAGAAGTTCAAAGAGGTAGAAAAAATAGAAAGTGCCTTAAAAATTGTGTAGCAGATTGTGTAGTAAAAATACAGAGAAAGGCGGAAACCCTTGAAAATCGAGGATTTTTGAATAGGTATAGGATAAAATGAAATTAGGAATCGTGGGCTTGCCCAACGTAGGAAAAAGTACATTATTCAATTCATTGACAAAGGCGGGGGCAGAATCGGCAAATTACCCATTCTGTACGATTGACCCCAATGTAGGTGTGGTGACAGTGCCGGATGAACGGCTGAGAAGGCTGGGTGACTTATACCATTCTAAAAAAGTGACCCCAGCTGTCATTGAGTTTGTAGACATTGCCGGGCTTGTCAAAGGAGCCAGTAAAGGTGAAGGGTTGGGCAACCAGTTTCTGTCCAATATTCGGGAGGTGGATGCCATTGTCCATGTAGTGCGTTGTTTTGAGGACAGCAATATTGTCCATGTGGACGGCAGCATCAATCCGGTGCGTGACATAGAGACTATCAATCTTGAATTGATTTTTTCTGACATAGAAATCCTGGAGCGCAGGATTGCCAAGACCAGTAAGGGCGCTAGGATGGATAAGACTCTGGCAAAAGAGCTGAATCTCCTGGAACGTGTAAAAGCACATCTCGAAGACGGTAGGCTTGCCAAGAGTTTTGAGTCGGAAGATGAGGATGAACAGGAATGGTTTGCGGGCTATAACCTGCTGACTGCAAAACCTGTCATTTATGCGGCAAATGTGTCTGAGGATGACTTGGCGGATGACGGCGCCGGCAATGCATTCGTGCAGGAAGTAAGGAAGAATGCTGCACAGGAGAATTGCGAGGTATTTGTTATCTGCGCCCAGATTGAGCAGGAGATTGCAGAGTTGGATGACGAGGAAAAGTCTATGTTTTTAGAGGAACTGGGCTTAGAGGAATCCGGTCTTGAGAAGCTGATTAAAGCAAGTTACAGCCTGTTGGGGCTGATTAGTTACCTGACCTCGGGGGAGGATGAGACGCGTGCGTGGACGATTAAGAAAGGCACTAAAGCGCCTCAGGCGGCAGGTAAGATCCATTCAGATTTTGAGCGTGGTTTTATCCGTGCAGAGGTGGTCAATTACCAGGATTTGCTGGATTGCGGCTCTCTGGCAGCGGCGAAAGAGAAAGGTTTGGTCGGACTGGAAGGAAAAGAATACGTGGTGAAGGATGGAGACGTGATTTTGTTCCGGTTTAACGTATAAGTCCCTGTGTAACTCCGAGGAAGAGTTCACAGGGTGACCCTTTCTATTTTAATTAGTAAGGGGATTCCATGAGAACTGAATTGAAAGGAGTTACACAGAATGAAAGCAGAAAGCAAGAGATTTTACAAATCCCTGATGGCATTGGTTTTGCCGATTACGTTACAGAATTTTATTACAAATGCGGTGAATTCCGCGGATGTGTTTATGCTGGGCTATGTAGGGCAGACGGAATTGTCTGCCGTATCCCTGGCAAATCAGTTTCAGTTTCTTTTGTCAGGAGTGTTCTTCGGAATTTCTTCTGCCGTAGTCATGCTTGCCTCTCAGTATTGGGGCAAGAAAGATACGGATTCCATACAGGCAGTCATGGGCATTGCAGTAAAGATTGCATTTACGATAACAATGATTCTCGCCATTGGTTCAGTCACTATACCGGAGACGCTGATGAGGATTTATACTGCCGATGAGACCTTGATAGATATTGGTTCTTCCTATTTGAGGATTGTGGGTGCGTCCTATGTGTGCATGAGTTTTTCCCAGGTCTATCTCTGTGTGCTGCGAAGTATGGAACGGGCGCAGCTCAGTACGGCAATCAGTGCGGTGGCGCTGCTGTCGAATGTGGTATTGAACGCTGTGTTTATCTTTGGCATTGGCGGAGCGCCCAGGCTGGGAGTTATCGGCGTTGCTGTGGGGACGACGACGGCGCGTGTGCTGGAACTTTTGCTTTGCCTGGCGGACGCGGTGCGGGGGAAGATATTCCGCATAGATTTAAAGGTTATGTTCGGTAAGCATAAGATGCTGTTTGCTGATTTCTGCAAATATTCCATTCCGGCATTGATTAATGATTTTGCTTGGACTTTGGCATTTTCCATGTACTCGGTGATTATGGGGCATATGAATGCAGATGTGGTAGCAGCAAATTCTGTGGTGTCAACGGTCCGCAGCCTGTGCATGATTATGGGATTTGCGCTCGGCTCTGGCGCTTCTGTGCTTCTCGGTATCGAGATTGGTGAGGGCAGGATAGAGGATGCCAGGCGGGATGCCAGGAAATCATGTTATGTAACGCTTGTGGTGGGGATTGCCACGGGTGTCCTGATATTGCTGCTGCGTCCCATTGTATTTATGTGTTTTTCCCTGACAGAACGCGCGGCTAATTATCTGGATATCATGCTTTGGATTAGTTCTTATTATGTGGTGGGACAGGCGATGAATACGCTCTTGATTTCCGGTGTATTCCGTGCAGGCGGCGATTCCAAATTTGGCATGGTTTGCGATATCATTGTCATGTGGTGTATCAGCGTTCCTCTGGGATTTTTCTGTGCATTTGTGCTGAATCTTCCGCCGATGGTAGTTTATTTCATCCTCTGTCTGGATGAATTCTGGAAGATACCGGCAGTGTATGTCCACTACAAGAAGTTTGGCTGGCTGAAAGATATCACCAGGGAATATGAGTAGAGAAAATATAGGAAATAAAAAGCATTTGGCGGTATTGGATACGTCAGATGCTTTTTTTAGGCAATAAATCAAAAATAGTACCACAAAAAAGGCGATTTATCCCATATGGAAGCATTTATAGCTTATCTGGTGTATAATCGGGACCAACGGTTGCCATAAAATAGGGACTTCGTGTTACGCATCAGGAAGCAGGTGAAATTTATAATGAAACAATGCAAAGAAGAATTTATATTATCGGCAGAGACAATTGACCGATTGTCACAATTGCTTGCCAGCGCTTTGACAGAATCAGGTACGGACAAAAGGGATGTCCTGCGCATTCGCCTGTCTCTGGAAGAAATTTTGGGAGTATGGATGAAAAAGTTAGAAGGTATGTCTGTTATATACAAAACTGTGCAAAGATTCGGAAGGCTTTCTATTGAACTGTGCGTGGAGGGAATGCAGATTAACGCCGATGAAGATGCCCAGGGATTCCTGCTCAGTAACCGGCTGTTGTCACAGGCAGGGCTTGCGCTTGATAGTTATGTTCGCGCAGCTGAATATTCCAGGTGAGGCGATTGCAATTGCGGTTGCACTTAATTCTATTTTGGATTTTATCATTACGTCTTTAGGATTATTATGTCTGCAGGCAGAAGTATCTGTACGCCCGGGAGAGCGCATTGGAGTAAAAGGCAGTCTATAATATTAAAATAAAAATATAGAAAACTAAATATTTTTCTCACTATTTTATCCATTTTCTATAGTTTTGGGGGATGAAAAATAATATATATCGTGCGATAATTATATTACATTCATAAAAATTGGGAAGATTGTGGATATTTCATTGTAAAATACTTACAATCTCTCCTGTAAAGGAAAGGAGTTTTATAGTGAAGAAAGTATTGAGAAACAGATGGAAACAAGCCTGTTCGTTGGTTCTTGCGGCAGTCATGGTATTTACCATGATACCGGCGGACACGCGGGCGGCAACATCGTCATCAGCGAATGCTGATGGAACTTTCGAAAATCCGGCGATTTATGCGGACGTGCCAGATATCGATATCATACGTGTGGATAATGCGTATTATATGGTCAGCACGACCATGCATTTATCCCCTGGATGCCCAATCATGAAATCTACGGATCTTGTGAATTGGGAAATCGTGAACTATGTGTACGATATTTTGGGAGATACAGACGCCATGAACCTGAGAAATGGCGAGAGTATGTACGGAAACGGACAGTGGGCGGCAAGTCTGAAGTACAATAATGGTACATACTATGTGGCGTTTAACAGCAACACGACTGGAACTGCTTATATCTATACTACGAAAGATATTGAGAGAGGTTCCTGGACAAAGACAACTTTGAACGGTTTTTTCCATGATATGTCGCTGTTTTTTGATGACAATGGAAAATCATATATCCTCTATGGCGGCGGCGCTATCAAATGTGCGGAACTGTCTGATGATTTAAAAACAGTAAAAAAAGATACGGAGACAACACTGTTTGATGTCAGAAACGATACAGGTGAGACACATTTTACAGAAGGGCTGTTATGTGAGGGAACACATATTATGAAGAAAGACGGATATTATTATGTGTTCAATATCGGCTGGCCGTCCGGACATGGCCGTCTGGAAATGTGCCACAGAAGCAAGACATTCCCCAGCACGGAGTGGGAGGGCAAAATTATCCTGGAGGCTAATTTCCAGAATAATGGCGTGAGTGCCGGCGTGGCACAGGGAGCTGTCATTGACACTCCGGCTGGCAAATGGTATGGCTTTATGTTCCAGGACCATGGGGCAATCGGACGTACTCCGGTTCTCACAGACTGTGTTTGGAAAGATGGCTGGCCAATGCTTGGCAAGGATGGCGATGGCAGGACCGTGGAAGCAAAAATGACGCTTCCTGCTACAGGCAGCAGCATGAAAACTCTGGTTAAATCCGATGAGTTCTATAACGATGCGGAGCACAGGGTATTTGAGGCACAGACAGCAACGGAGACAGCAAAGACCTTCAATGCAGCGAGCGCGGAAGGTGGAGCTGCTGTTACTACTCCAGATGACGGAACTATCCAATTGATAACCAATGGAAATCTGGAGACAGGAGATACGAACGGCTGGACGACTACACCGGGAGAAAAGGCCTGCACCCTCAAAGTAGTGGATACGGAAAAGGCAAGTGGCAATTATAGCCTCTTTGTATCAGGACGACCGGGAACAGGAAGTGGCGCCTGTCAGAACTTGAACGGTAAGATGGAAGTGGGCAAGACTTATACAATTTCCGGAAAGCTCAAATATACAAATGGACCCGACACCAAAGATTTCCTTGTTACGCTTCAGCATGGCGCAAATTACAATTACCGCCAGAATCTTGTAACAATCCATGGGAAAAGGGGAGAGTGGGTAGAATTTAAGGGTACTTATACTGCCAAAGATAAGAGCAGTGAATTCACGTTCGACCCCAATAACTTACATATTTTTGTGGAGACTGGATGGACTTCCGAGCAGGATTCCACGAAAGATTTGATGGACTATTATCTTGATGATTTCTCAGTGACGGTCCCCAATGATAATTTGGCGGGAGACAGTTCTTTTATGACTGGCTTAGGACCGTGGGTTCCGTTTGAAGACCATGCAAAGGTAGAACTTGTACAGCCTGGATATGGGGGAGCAGATGACAAGTGCCTGAAAGTCAGCGAACGTACAGAAAACTGGCATGGACCGGCGATTGTGTTTGGCGACAAGATGAAGCCTGGCAGCACCTATATTCTGAAAGCACGTGTGAAATATGATGCGGCAACGCCGGCACAGCAGACGATTACCTTTACGATGAAAGGGACAAAAGGCAGTTCAGCAGACCCGAGTTACAACACTATGGCAGCCGTGACAGCCAAGACCGGAGAATGGGTGGAAGTTACCAATAAATGGACGATGCCCGAGGATGCAACGAACACTTATCCATGGACGTTGTATGTGAATACAGATGAAAAAAATGCGCCTTATATAGATTTCTGCCTGGATGACGTGTCTATTGAGGAAGAGGTGAAGAGCAATGAACCGGCAGAACCCGGCGAGCATGATTACAATGGCTCCAACCTGGACCTCGTATGGCAGTGGAATCATAACCCGAATAACAACAATTGGTCATTGACTGAGCGTGACGGCTGGCTGAGGTTAAAGACAGGAAGCAAAGCTACCAGCCTTCTCAATGCAAGAAATACCTTGACGCAGAGGACCTTTGGCCCGGCATGTTCCGGCACAATCCGTATGGATATCAGCAACATGAAGCAGGGAGATGTGGCAGGACTTGGCTCCCTTTCCTACAACTATGGCTATATTGCGGTCAAGAAGGGAGAGAACGATGCGCAGCTTGTAATGGTCGATGCGTCTGGCAACAGCGCAGCTAAGGAAGATAAGCCTCAGATTAAAGAGAGTGCAAATTGTACCGGAAATATCGTGTACCTCAAAGAAGATTTTAATTTTGCAGGAAATGCGGACGGCACAGAGAAAGATACAGTCACTTTCTATTACAGCTTTGACGGCAAGGCATGGAATAAGCTTGGCAGTGCCATGAAGATGAGTTATGAACTGACCCATTTCATGGGCAGCAAGTTTGCAATATTTAATTATGCAACTGACAGAACTGGCGGTTATGTGGACGTAGATTACTTTAAGGTATCTGACCAGATTACCGGAACGACCCAGCCCGCAGCCGAACTGAATGCGACTATGACGGCAACGCCGGAAGTGAGCGGTGTTATCGGCGGCGAGTGTGAGGTGAAGCTGAACCTTGATGAACTGAAAGGCGGACACCACACGGATATTGAGGCAGCTATTTCCATACCTGGCATTATGAGTGTGGACAATGTAGTATTTAACAGCGCAGCAATCAAGGGACGTGCCATCTTTGAAGTGAAGGGCAACAGGCTTTACCTCAAAGTGAAGGGAGAGGATGTTTCCTTTACGGCGGCAGATAAACTGTTTGCAACGATTAAACTGAAAGTCAACGGTTATGTAGGGAAGGACCAGACACAGGAGATTAAGGCAGATTATATCAATATAGACGGCGGTATTTCTGAGTATGACGTGACAGGTTGTATCGCTCCGGTAACTTTAAAGCATGTAGATACGAAAGCGATAGCGAAGAAGATAGGCTATGGCAATCCGATTTTCTCACATGCACTGGGTGCAGACCCCTATGCGATGGAGTATGACGGAAGAGTATACGTTTACATGACGGCAGATGATTACCAGTACGATGCAAATGGAAATGTCATTGACAATAATTTCAGTTATATTAAGACATTCCGGGTAGTATCTTCCGCAGATTTGATGAACTGGACAGACCATGGGGAAATCCCGGTGGCAGGACCGGACGGCATTGCAAAATGGGCGAACAATTCGTGGGCTCCGGCGATTGCACATAAAGAGATTGACGGCGAAGAGAAGTTCTTCCTTTACTTTGCGGACGGCGGCACCGGAATCGGCGTACTGGAGGGTGACAGCCCCTTAGGTCCCTGGAGAGATCCTCTTGGCAAGAAGATGTTCCCGACATCTTATCCAGATTGTGCAGATGGCGTAGTATGGTGCTTTGACCCGGCAGTATTAGTGGACAGCAAGGGCGATGGATACATTTACTTCGGCGGAGGAATTCCAGGAGGCGAGACGCCCAGCGATGAGCAGAAGAACTATCCGAATACGGCAAGAGTTGCCAAACTGGCGTCGGATATGGTGCATGTGGAGCAGAAGGACGGCAAATCAGTAGTATCAAAGATTGACGCGCCCTGTATGTTTGAGGACAGCGGTATCTTTGAATACAATGGCAAGTATTATTATTCCTATTGCTCGAACTTCTCAGGACCGCATTATGATGGCAATCCGGGCTTCGGCAATATCTGCTACATGGTAAGCGACAACCCGATGGGGCCATTCACAAGAGATACCTATGCAGGGGAGATATTCAGCAACCCAAGCGTGTGGTTTGGTACGGGCGGCAATAACCACCATGCAACGTTTGTATTCGAGGGAGAGAGTTATTTCATATATCATGCACAGACAGTGGCTAAGGAAGAGAATAAGCAGAAAGGCTACCGTTCTACGCATATTGACAAGATTGAGATGCGGCCTGACGGTTCCATCAAGGAAGTAAAGGGAACATATGAGGGAATTCCTCAGCTCCATACTATGAATCCTTATGAGAGAATCGATGCAGAAACTATCGCATGGAATGCAGGCGTGAAAGTAGCTCCCTGTGAGGAGCCAGGTAAGCTCTTTGCAGATTACAATACTGCATTGACAGATCTTCAGGATAAGGATTGGACGGCTGTTTCACAGTTAGCGTTTGGAGAGGAAGGGGCTGTGGGCATCAAGGTCAATGCGGCTTCTGCCGAGGGAGGACAAATAGAAGTACGTCTGGACAGCCCGGAGGGAACATTGGCTGGCACAGTGGAGGTTCCGGCAACAGGCGGCGAGGATGAATATGAGCTGGTAGAATGTGATTTGGACAATATCACTGGCACCAAGAATGTATTTCTGGTATTCCGCGGCTCTACGACAGAAAATATTATGAATGTGGACTATTATGAGTTCGTGGAAATGCCGATAAAGGATAAGCTGACAGTAAAAATCAGTAAAGCAGAGCAGCTTCTGGCAGGGCTTACCGGCACAGAGAAGGAGAATCTGCAGGCGGCAGTCAATGCAGCGAAAGCAGTGCTGAATAAAGCGGGCGCAACGGATGCAGAACTGCAGAAAGCATTTGCGGATTTGGAAGCAGCAGTAAATGAGGTGCAGAAGCCGGCAAATGAGAAACTGAGTGACAAGATTGCTGAGGCGGAGCAGCTTCTGGCGGGACTTACCGGCACGGCGAAGACGAAGCTGCAGGCAGCAATTGATGCAGCCCAAGCTGTGCTGAATAATCCAAAGTCAGATCAGTTTGATATGGAAGAGGCATTGGCAAAGCTTAGCCAGTCAGTCAATGAAGCCCAACAGGGTACAGGCGTGACCCCGCCGCCACAGCAGCAGGAGCAGCCTCCGAAAGTGGATGAAGCCTTTACAACATCAGATGGGCTGAACTATAAGGTTACTGCATATTCTGGCAAGTCAAAAACTGTAACAGTAACTGGAATTAACAAGAAAGTTACCAGCATTACCGTACCGGATACTGTGCAATACAAGAAAGAGGTATTTCAGGTAACTGCCATCGGCAGCAGTGCATTTATAGGGCAGACGAGTCTTAAGAGTGTGGTGATTGGCAAAAATGTTACCAGTATCGGTGCAAAGGCATTCTACAATGATAAGAATCTGGCAAAAGTCACCTTTATGGGAACAGCGGTAAAGACAATCGGCAAAGATGCGTTCAAGGGCATCAAGAAGAATGCAGTATTCAGCATGAAGAAGACCTTTACTTCCAAGAATGTGAAGTATAAGATTACGAAATGTACCACATCCGCAAAACAGGTAACAGTGACAGGCTTATCCAAGAAGCTTACATCCTTGAACATACCTGCAACGGTAACATATAACGGAATGACCTTCAATGTAACATCCATCAATAAGAAAGCATTGCGCAAGCAGACAAAACTGAAGAGCGTTACGATTGGCAAAAATGTCAAGAGTATCGGGGCAAATGCATTTGATGGAGATAAGAAACTGGCAAAGATTAAATTTAGTGGGACAGCAATAAAGAGCATCGGCAAGAATGCCTTTAAGGGCATCAAGAAAAATGCCACGTTTACTGTGAAGAAATCTAAGAAGGCATATTACAATAAGCTTTTGAAAAAGGCAAAAACTAAGAATTATAAGATTAAATAGCCTGTACAGAGGCTTACAGATGAAACATGAAATATCATTCAGCGCTTTTGCGCCAGATGGCGCAAAGGCAGCTGAATGAAACTCAGGCGAGGCTGAGAGGCTGTCCCCAAAGCCGTAGCTCCCCAAAGCACATACCGGAAAAAAAGCATCCCTTCCATTCATAAATTCTCCGGTATGGCTTCTGGAGTGCTATGGCTTTGGGGACAGCCTTTTGTATTGTGAAAAGCATCTGCTTTCATAAAAAAAGAGGCTGTTGTTTTTGCAGGAAATCTATTACAATAGAGGGAAGGAGGCATAGAATGAAAAGAAGAATGTTGGCGAGATTGGAAGATATTAAGCTGGGGGGCAAGTTTTTTATTCTCTTTTTAGTCTGTGTGCTGTTTCCCATGATTATTACAAATGGTTATATTATCCTAAGTATGAAAGCAGGTATGGACAGACAGCAGGAGCAGAGGATTGAGAACATTGCAGAACGGCTGGAATTGGAGCTTGCCAGTGAAATCAGCAAACAGATTTCCATTGCGGATTACCTGGACCGTAATGTGAACCTTCAGGAATTTTTGGAGACAGAGTATCCGGATGCATCTTCCTATTATGAGGCGTATGTGGAATTAATGGAGAATCAGGTCATACAATATTATTATACGGCGCAGTCTGCTTACAGCATTATAATCTGCACGGACAATGATACCATTACCAACGGCACTTATTTTGTGCGCAGCCAGAGTGTGGAGGATAGCTGCTGGTATCGTGAATTTAGAGATAGTGGAAGGAATATCTGTCTTTACAGTTATTATGAGGATGGCAAAGAATCCGGCGGCTATATCGAAAAAGGGAGACGTCTTGTCCTAATCCAGAAACTTCCGCATTGTGGAGCAGGGGATATCATTATGCTGGAGATGGACTATGACTCCATGTTGGAAAATATGGAGATGGTCTGCGATGGGGTAGATGGCTATCTCAGTACCGGGAGTAAGATTTTGATGTCAACAGAAGATGAACACAGTAAGAATAAAGAATTCCAGGATATAACAGCATATCAGGATAAAGGCTGTTCCCTGCAGAAGTCCATAGAAATGTACGGAATGGATATGAACATTTATCTGACAGCAGAATGTTATGGGGCTTTTGACATGATATTAAGTCAGAAGGGAGCTATTTTGCTTTTGTATCTGGCAAACCTGATTCTGCCAAGCGCATTTGTATATATTCTTTACCGTTCGCTGCATGACCGTGTGGAACTTACGCAGGAGTACCTGAAAGGTATGGAGCGGGGCGACTATAAGGTGATTCCCTTTGAGGGAGGCAAGGATGAGATTGGCGGCATGATAAACCGATATAATCTGATGGCGCTGAGGATTAAAGAACTGATTGAAGTGGTTTTTAAGAATAAGGAGAGGGAGCAGGGGTTGGAAATTGCTAAAAGGGAGGCGGAACTTAAGGCATTGCAGAGTCAGCTGAATCCGCATTTTATATTTAACGCGTTAGAGAGCATTCGTATGCATAGTATTTTAAAGCAGGAAACAGAGACGGCACGTATTTTGGAGAGCTTTGCAATCCTCATGCGCAAAAACATCCAATGGAATAAGGATTTTGTTACAATTGAGGACGAGTGTGATAATGTGAGGAGGTATTTGGAAATCCAGAAATACCGGTTTGGCGACAGGCTGGACTTTTACCTCCATGTGCAGGAGGAATGTAAGAAACGTTTCATACCCAAATTCATTGTCATAACTTTTGTAGAAAATGCTTGTGTCCATGGGATTGAAAAAAGTGTGGAAGGTGGTTCCGTGACGGTAATAGTTTCAGAGGACGAAAATGACCTCTATTTTGAAATCCTGGACGAGGGCAGCGGCATGGAGCAAGAGGAGCTGGAATACCTCAGTGATTTGGTGAAACAGGCAGACATTGATTATATTCAGAAAGCGGAAAAGAGTATCGGGATTGTCAATACAGTGGTGCGGCTGCATCAATATTATGGGGAAAGGATACAGATTGACATAAACAGCACAGCACAGGAAGGAACTGAGGTATGTATCCGAATACCTAAAAACTATGGCGAGGATGATTTTGAGAAAGCAGGTGGGCGTGAATGATAAAGGTATTGCTGGTAGATGATGAACAGTTTATACGCCAGGGGTTAAGGTATCTTGTGGACTGGGAGAAATATGGCTGCCAGATTATGGCGGAGGCAGAGAATGGAATGGAAGCCATACGCATACTTGAGGAAGTAGATATTGATTTGGCATTTGTGGATATCCGGATGCCTGGGATGACTGGAATGGAGCTGATTTCCTATGTACGTCGCAATATTTACCGGCAGGTTCGTTTCGTAATCCTTACCGGTTATGCAGAGTTTCAGTATGCAAGGAAAGCATTGCAATTAGATGTGATGGATTACATGTTAAAGCCTGTACAGGAAGAAGAATTGATTGGCATATTAAAAAAAGTGAACCAGGAATACCAGTATCAGCAGAAAGAGCAGCGGGACAAATATGATTATCATTTGGCAATGGTTCTGACTGGCAAATATTCTGAGGAAAATGTGAGGCAGATTAAGAGATATCTTTCCGAAGAGGGGTTAGAGCGGTATGTCAGTTTTGAATTTGACAAGAATCATAAGGAATTTGCAGCTCTTGACAGGAGCGGGCGGATAGAGCAGCAGAGGGAACTGGTGCAGTATTTGAAGGGGTTGGTGGGGGAGTTTGCATACCATGTGGTTCCTATGATGGAAACAGAAGAAGAGTCTTTTGGGGCAGGATTGATATTGGCGCGGGTACTGTATGAAGAGGAATATGACAGTGACGAGGAGTATCTGGAATATCTGCAGAAGCGTGTGGCACAGCATTTTTCCTGTCCAATCCAGGTATATGCAGGGGAGGCTGCGCAGACGTTTGAACAGCTTTCCCAATCCTTTTTTTCCATCCGGGTGGCACGTTGTCTGCATGGACTTGCCCAGGAGGAGTCCCAGGTCAGGAATTATGAAGATTTCCGCCATCGGAAGTCTTCAATGGGAATCCGTCAGGAGGATGTGGACAGGCTATTGGAGGCAGTGAAAAATAACCGGGTTTCAGAGATTGAAGCAAGTGCGGAGCAGATTTTTGCACAGATACGCAGCAGCGACATGAATCTGGAGATGGTAAATGCCAGCATTTACCATATACTATACCAGCTTATGGAAATGGTGCAGGAATTTGATGATGAGACAAATCAGCAGGAAATTTTGGAATATATTGGTAAGGAATCATTTAATAAGATGGTATTATCCGGCAGCACTGAAGAAATTACAGGTTTTTTCTCTGATTATGCAGGATATCTTGCGCAGGTGCGCACTCAGGAGTCCAGAAAAGTTTTAGATAGGGTGGATGCTTATGTTCGGGAAAATTATATGGAGAAAATGAGCCTTAAATCTCTGGGAGAACTGTTTTATGTGAATAATGTCTATTTGGGGCAGCTTTATAAGAAGAAGTATGGAATGTCATTTCGGGATTATCTGAATAATCTGCGGATGGAGAAGGCTCAGGAACTTTTGTTAGGAACGAATTTGAGGATTTATGCTATTGCGGAGGCGGTGGGTTTTGGCAAGGCAGAGTATTTTATCAACAAGTTTGTGCAGATGCATAATATGACGCCGAATCAGTACCGTATCCGAAACAGGATAGCAGAAAGCGAGGTAGCGCATGAAGATTGAGAAATTATGTTTGGCCGGGGCATTATGTCTGGCAGCAGTCTTTCTGGGGATTGCCTGTCAGTATTTCCGTATGGATGGAGGTCAGGAAAAGAAAGAATTTACTGCCTTTATGGCAGTGCCGGGGGAGAATCACATGGAGGATACACGTATCAAACAGAAGATTGCGGAACGTACCGGGGCAAGCGCACAGGTAGAGTTTTTGGGTGGGCAGACGCCGGAAGAGAAGATTGGGATTATGATTCAAAATGGGGAATACCCAGATTTTATCAATGGTGCAGATGCATCAAGCATGTTAATTGAAGCTGGGGCGCTAATTCCTCTGGAAGGTTATCTGCAAGACTATCCTGAATTGTACGCCTATCTGAAGCCATGGCAATGGGAGTCTTTGCGCAAGGAGGATGGACATATTTATTACATTCCGCCGTTTGGCGTGATTCAGGGGCACAATACGCAGACGATGCTTTCCGGGGAATCTTTCTGGATTCAGAAACGAGTGTTGGAATGGGCGGGATTTCCCCAGGTGAAGACTTTGGACGAATATTTTTCGCTGATTACGTCCTATTTGGAGGCGAACCCAGAATCGGACGGTCAGCCTAATATAGGTTTTGAGATATTATGTGATGACTGGCGGTATTTCTGTCTGGAGAATCCAGCCATGTTTCTGGCTGGTTATCCCAATGAGGGCTGTGCCATTGTAGACCCTGATACACAGAAAGCGGCAGTGTACGATACAATTCCGGAGGCAAAACAGTATTATCAGAAACTGAGCCAGATGTATTCCAGGGGTGTGGTTGACCCCGAGACCTTTACGCTTTCCTATAGCCAGTATATTGATAAGATTTCTTCAGGAAATGTATTAGGGTTTGTGGACCAGTACTGGCAGATTATGGATGCACAGAACAATCTTTATGCCTATGGGCGTGAGGACAGGACTTACGTTCCGCTTGCCATTACGGCAAATGAGGAAATCGAGGGAAAATATAACTGTACGGAACCAAACATAAATATTGGAGCAGGCTTGGGGATTTCCGTGGATTGTGAGGATGTGGAGGGAGCCCTGCAGTTTTTAAATGACCTGCTGTCGCCTGAGCTTATGGTATTGCGTTACTGGGGAGAGGAGGGCATCGATTATGAGGTTGATGAGCAGGGGCTCTTTTACCGTACGAGGGAGCAGAGGGAAAATTGGGGAAACGGTGATTATATCAAGGAAAACAGATGTGATTACACGTATTTTCCGGCATATGAGGGGATGCTTGCAGATGGAATTAACGCCGCGCGTCCTGCGGAGCAGCCTGGAGAATATTATGAAAAGCTCTCGGATTATGACAAGAAAGTCCTGGATGCCTATGGATTTCAGACCTGGAAGGAATTTCTGGGGGAGGAGATTGCAGGCAGTCCGTGGTTTCCGCTATATTCCTGTGTCGCTGACTGGCCGGCAGACAGTGATTATGGTCAGGCGAGGACAGAGATGGAGCGGGTCAAGCGTCTGTGGCTTCCCAAAGTCATCATGTCTTCTGAGGAGGAGTTTGAGCAGAGTTGGGCAGATTATATGCAGGATTATGAGAATAATGTGGATGTGGAAGCGTATGTAAATCAGCTCAATCTGGAAATTCAAAAAAGAGTGAAATCCGTAGAGTGATATGTGAATGAACGATTCTGATTTGCTGGCATTCTTACCCCATTCTGTGTATTGTATTGGTTATGGTTATGTGTGCAGATTAGCGCTGGTGACCGTTTGGCTGGATAAGCGTGTTCTTGATGGCTGTCGGACTATTTAACAATTACGCGCATTCGGCTCTTTGTTCCGTCTTCCGTGGCATAAATGAATGCCTTGCCCACATCGTGGGCAGTTATTGTTCCATTTTCATCTACTGTGGCAATGCATGTGTTGGAACTGGAGAATGCGGGTTTATTGCCGGAAGAGACAGTCACCTGGACAGATTTCTTTTTGCCGACGGCAAGTGTGAGTTCCGTTGCCTCAAACTTGACAGTTGGTTTTTTTACCGTTATCTCACAGCTTCGTGTTACGCCGTCTACAGACACGGTAATTGTGGCAGTGCCGTTCTTGACGGCTGTCACAACGCCTTGTTCATCTACGGTGGCGATGCTTTTCTTGTTGCTTTTCCACTTGGGGCTGCTTTTGGATGTAGATTGGACAGCTAGGCGTATTTTTTGCCTGCGGTAGAGGGAGGCAGAACGTCTGCTGAGGCTGACGGTCGGCTTTCTAACAGTCACCTTGCAAGTTGCAGTGGTCTGGTCTGCCTTGGCGGTAATTGTAGCGGCGCCAGGTTTTTTGGCAGTGATGTTTCCATTCTCATCTATGGTGGCGATACTTTTCTTGTCACAGCGGTAGGTGATGGGATGGCCGTTAGAAGTTTTTGCCGTCAGTTTGGCAGTATAGCCGTTTTCCAGGGAGATATTTTTGGCGCTTAGCTGGATAGTGGTCTTAGTTACCTTTATGGTGCAGCTGGCCTCACCATTCTTGATTTTAGCTGTAATTTTGGTTGTTCCGGCTCTCTTTGCCGTGACTTTCCCATAGGTATTGACGGAGGCAATTTTGCTGTCGCTCGATTTGAACGTTGGCTTTTTCCCATTGGATGTGACTGCGAGAAGATAGAATTCATCTCCGATGTCCATAGTTTTGGAGTAAGTATTTAAGATTACGAATCCGATATCGGACGCTGCCTGCGCCTTCAGTGGGTGGATAGTGAATAGTAACAGCATGGATACTATGCAGGATACAGCAAGCGCTGTGCGTAAGAATTTGTTTTTTATTGACATGTAATTCCCCCTTTGAGGGGTAAGAATGCCTATCAGAAATCACAAACAAGTTGTGATTTGCCTAATATAACATAACAAGGGGGATTTGTAAAGGCAGTGTGTATATGGTAATCGTGTTTTAAAGACTCAGTATCATAGTTT
>CANOFO010000053.1 GCA_947565305.1 uncultured Lachnospiraceae bacterium
TGCTTTGTTAGATGAATTTGACATATCGTTTCCCTCCTGTTGTCTTTGGTATCACGCGCATTGCACGTTTTGCACAGCGCGTGCTTTTTTTGCAACCGCTTGCCGGTTACAGAGATATTATATGCAGTGAAAGAGGGATTAGACATGCAGTTCTTGCCGGTTTTGACAAATTTTAGGAAATATAATCGTAACAGTTCAGCCAGCCGAGTTAAATTGGGGAAAATCGTGCTAAGTGCCCTATGGGTATGCACGAATTTTACACAATTCAGCTCGGCTGAGGGAACGCCATCTTATGAGCAAAGTTAGCTGCGAAGCAGCGAGAAAATGCCGTAGGCATCTTTGCGAATGGCGTGAGCTGAAATGTTACATTCAATCCGCGACCAACGTCAGGCCGCTGATATCAGGGGAAGCCACCAGTGAATAATTTGTGTAGTATACCACGAAGCCTGGTTTGCTGCCGTTTGGCTTTTTGACGTTTTTCTTCTCCAGATAATCAATTTCTACCTTGTCATTTTCGCGGCCTTTGGAATAATAGGCAGCGAGGCGTCCGGCTTCCTCATAGGCGCGGTCCGGGAGTTCCTCCCCATTTGTTTTTACAAGGACATGCGAGCCGGGAATCCCTTTGGCATGGAACCACCAGTCATTGCCTGAGGCAAATTTGAATGTCAGTTCATCATTCTGAAAATTGTTTTTTCCTATATATATATGAAATCCGTCCGTAGAGAGATAGTGGAAAGGTTTGCTTTTGGTTTTCGTCTTCTTGCCAGTTTGCTTCTTCTTGATATAGCCAAATTCCGTAAGTTCCTCCTTAATCTGCGTTAAATCATCCTCAGACACGGCAATGTCCAAAGAGGTGGAGATGGATTCCAAATGCTCAATTTCCTCCTTGGTCTCTTTGATTAAGTCTGTCAATGCCTCGTACGTGCGTTTCAGTTTATTGTAACGGTCAAAATATTTCTGGGCATTTTCCTGCGGCGATAGCTGGGTGTCCAGAGGAATCGTAATATCTTCATTGGTATAATAATTTAGCGCAGTCAGGCTCTTTGCCCCTTCCTCGAGCCCATAGCCATAAGTGTTGATAAGTTCACCGTAGACCTTGTATTTCTCACGTTTTTCGGTATCTTTTAGCTGTTTTAACTGTAAATCATACTTTTTGCGGCTGCGCTCTAAAACAGTGTTCACCACTTTGCGCAAATCCACGGATTTCTGGCGGATGCGCGTATAGATGTTCTTATCCCGGTAGAAAGTTTCCAATACCATGGAAATATCGGGATAGCTGATATTGTCCAGTTCTTCATACTGTGTCAGGGTTACGGCGGAAAATTCCACTGGCTCCTTGCCTTTTTTAATGATGTTTGGTCTGAATCGGCCCTCGCGGATATCGTCTGCAAGCCAAGCAAAGTGATGATAAAGGTGATGCCGCTCCTCCTGCGACAGCGCAGCTGCGGGAAGGTCAGCGTCTAAACCTGCGCGGAAACAGAGTTCCGAGGCAATCACCGGGCTGATTCCGGTATAAGTCGTATAGATGCATTTGGCTAAATTCTGCGGCTTAGCAAAGACTTTATCCACAAATTCTTCCTCGGAAGTTTCCAGGGGATTATATTTTTCCTGTGTTTCCGGAATGAAATACATCCTGCTCGGAAGGACTTCGCGGACAGAACTTACCTGGGCGGGAATGTGTTTGATGCTGTCAATGATTTTCCCGTCTGCGTCACAGAAAATGATATTGCTGTGTTTGCCCATGATTTCCACAATAAGCTGTTTCTGGCAAAGATCTCCGAGCTCGTTTAGATGCTCAATTTCAAAATTGATGATACGCTCCATATGCGGCTGCCAGATTTTGGTAACCCTGCCGTTGGCGATGTGTTTCCTCAGCAGCATACAAAAATTCGGCGCAGTCATGGGACTGGGTTTGTTTTCTTTTGTGAGGTAAATCAGGGGAAGGGATGCGCTGGCAGATAACAGCAGACGCACCTGTCCATGGTTTCCCTTGAGGGTCAGCAGCAGCTCATCGTTTTCCGGCTGGGCAATCTTACTGATTCTCCCATTTAATATGTTCTCATTTAATTCTTTTACAAGATTTGCAATTACAATTCCATCAAAAGCCATGGCCGTTTATCTCCTTTAAGTATTATTCATAAGTTATAGGAAACGAACAAAACATTTACGTTTTGATTCGTTTCCTGCGCCGGATGCACGCCGCAAGCGGCATGTTTCCTATGTGCATCCGTGCGCATCCTCGCGGAGCGATTATAGTAAACGCATTAAATGAATGCGTTTACCATAAACTATCTCATAGTATATACCAACTTCCACAAATAGAAAACCATAAAAAGAAAATTTGACTATTTCTGGAAACTGTTTTATAATACATTTATCTATACCTTGGGAACACCGGTTGATATGATGGTGTGATACCCAAAGGCATGCATACGAAAGTGGGATGTTATCGATGATAAAGAGCATGACTGGTTTTGGACGTTGTGAAATTGCGAATGAATCGCGCAGGATTGTTGTGGAGATGAAATCGGTGAATCACCGTTATCTGGACGTTGCTATCAAGATGCCGAAGAAACTGACCCTTTTTGAAAATCCGGTGCGCAATCTTATGAAAGAATATGCACAGCGTGGGAAAATTGACATTTATATCACCTATGAGGATTGTACGGAGAACCAGGTACAGTTAAAATACAATGGGGCGCTTGCTGGGGAATATCTCAAATACATGCGGCAGATGGCAGAACAGTTTGACCTGCCTTTGGATTTGACGGCACAGTCTCTCGCGAGATACCCTGAAATCCTTACGATGGAAGCCCAGGAACTAGACGAGAAGGAATGGTGGCAGTTATTGGAACAGGCAATCCGCGGGGCAGCGGAAAAATTTGTAGAAGCCAGAATCCGCGAGGGCATGCAGCTGCGCGATGATTTGTTAAAGAAGCTGGACGTAATGACAGGGTATGTGGGGCAAATTGAGGAGCGCTCCCCGGAGATTATTGCAGAATACCGGAAGAAACTCACAGATAAGGTACAGGAACTTCTCACAGATACCCAAGTGGATGAGTCGAGGCTGATGACAGAAGCCACGATATTTGCAGATAAGATATGTACGGATGAAGAGACTGTCCGTTTAAAGAGCCACATCAGCAGCATGAAAGATACTCTGCTGCAGGGCGGCAATATCGGCAGGAAACTTGATTTTATTGCACAGGAGATGAATCGGGAGGCAAATACCATATTATCGAAAGCAAACGATATAACGGTTTCAGATATTGCGATTAATCTGAAAACGGATATTGAGAAGGTCCGGGAACAGATTCAGAATATTGAATAGGGGAGAGACGGTAACCTTTTCGTCAAAATGCAGAGTAAAGGAAGCGCACAGATGGATAAAAAGGGAATTTTAGTTGTTGTTTCCGGTTTTTCGGGAGCTGGTAAAGGAACCATTATGAAACGGCTGTTGGAGGAATATCCAGACAGGTATTCACTCAGTATCTCAGCGACCACACGTAGGCCCAGACCTGGCGAAAGTCATGGGAAGGAGTATTTCTTCGTGTCCAGAGAAGAATTTGAGCGGATGATTCGCGAGAATGCTTTGATTGAGTATGCCCAGTATGTAGGGAATTACTATGGAACACCCAAAGAGTATGTGATGGGACAGCTTCACGAGGGCAGGGATGTTATCTTAGAGATAGAAATCCAAGGTGCGCTCAAGGTAAAAGAAGCATATCCCGATACGCTGTTGCTGTTTGTGTCCCCGCCCAGTGCAGGTGAATTGAAAAACCGCCTGGTGAATCGGGGGACAGAAGATACGGCAACGATTGATTCAAGGCTGAGCCGCGCCTGGCAGGAAGCACAGGGCGTGGAGCAATATGACTATTTTGTTATCAACGATGATTTGGAAGAATGTGTACAGCAGGTGCATTCTATCATACAAAATGAACATGCCCATGTGGCAAGGAACCATGCAGTAATTGAGAATATCAGAACGGAGCTTGAGGGCTTTGTGAAAGGAGATTGATTATTATGATGTTACATCCATCTTATACGGATTTGATGAAGGTAGTAAACAGCGGTGTGGAGACTGGCGATGAACCGGTGGTAAACAGCCGTTATTCTATTGTGCTCGCAACTTCCAAGAGGGCGCGGCAGATTATCAGCGGCGAAGACCCTCTGATAGACAGCCCTTCCAACACGAAACCGCTGTCTATCGCGGTGGAAGAGGTGTTCAACAGCAAAGTGACCATTATGGGTGAAGACGATTCAGAGGATGATGAGGAAGTTTGAAAGTTTTAGTTGTTTCCCTTGGATGTGACAAAAATCTGGTAGATACAGAATTTATGATAGGGTCATTGCAGGCCTGTGGGCACACGTTTACAAATGAGGAAGAGAAAGCAGATGCTATTATTATCAATAGCTGCTGCTTTATTAATGATGCTAAGGAAGAAAGCATCAATACGATTCTGGAAATGGCAGAATACAAAAACCGTGGGAACTGTCAGGCGCTGATTGTCACTGGCTGCCTTGCTGAACGGTACCGTGATGAGATTTTAGAGGAAATCCCGGAAGTAGATGCTGTGTTGGGAACCAATTCTTATGAGGAGATTGCAGAAGCTCTGTCTAAGGTGCAAAACGGCAGCCGTTATGTATGCTGCCATGCCTTGGAAGGGCTTCCGCTACATAAAGCCAAACGTTCCCTGACGACAGGCGGCCATTATGCGCATTTAAAAATTGCCGAAGGCTGTGACAAACATTGCAGCTACTGCATTATTCCCAAGATACGTGGGGCTTACCGCAGCGTACCCATGGAGGAACTGCTTGCCCAGGCGCGGGAACTTGCCGACTGGGGCGTGAAAGAACTGATTCTCGTGGCACAGGAGACCACACTCTATGGTATGGATTTATATGGAAAGAAATCTTTGCATGTGCTGCTCGATAAGCTGAACGAAGTGCCGGGAATCCAGTGGATTCGCATCATGTACTGCTATCCGGAGGAAATATACGAAGAATTGATTGCTTCCATCAAACGCAACCCCAAAGTATGCCATTATCTGGACATGCCTATCCAGCATATCAATGATACGATGTTGCAGCGGATGGGGCGGCGGACGACCAAGGCGGAACTGACAGATAAAATTGCTCATTTAAAGCAGGAGATTCCTGATATTACGCTGCGTACCACATTGATTGCCGGTTTTCCGGGAGAGACGCAGGAAATGCATGAGGAATTGATGTATTTCCTGAACGAGACAGAATTTGACCGTCTGGGCGCTTTTGCCTACTCTCCGGAAGAGGGAACACCGGCGGCAGGATTTGCAGGCCAGATTGCAGAGAAACAGAAAGAAGCATGGCGCGATGAAATCATGGAATTGCAGGAAGAAATCATTTGCGATAAGAATGAAGAAATGAAGAATCAGGAACTTTGGGTCATGATTGAGGGCAGCATGGATGGTGCACATGCTTATGTGGGAAGGACTTACCGGGATGCGCCGGAGATTGACGGATATATCTTTATTGATACCAGCGAAGCGCTTATGACGGGAGATTTTGTAAAAGTGCGTGTCACCGGAGCATATGAATATGATTTGATAGGAGAGATGATACCATGAATTTACCGAACAAATTAACAATATTGCGCGTGATTTTGATAGTGCCTTTTGTGGTTTTTATGCTGGTTCCAATTTGGGGAGAAATGGTCAGCATGTATGCAGCGGTGGCAATATTCATCATCGCCAGCCTGACAGACCTCTTTGACGGAAAAATTGCCCGCAAATATAACCTTGTCACGAATTTTGGCAAATTTATGGACCCGCTTGCAGATAAATTGCTGGTGGCAGCGGCATTAATCTGCCTTACGGCGAACGGTAGGCTAAGTGCATGGATTTCCATTATCATCATCAGCCGGGAGTTCATTATCAGCGGTTTCCGCCTGGTGGCTTCGGACAATGGAATCGTGATTGCGGCCAGCTATTGGGGCAAATTCAAGACAACGTTCCAGATGGTGATGATTATTATGCTGATTTTGAATTTTGACAATCAGATTTATCAGGTCTGCGCTGTGGCTGTCACCTATATTGCACTGATTCTGACCATAATTTCTCTGATTGACTATCTGATTAAGAATAAAGACGTTCTCAAAGAGCAAAAATAAACTTGATTTAATTAATGAAAGAAAAGGACGTTGATAAATATGACAGTAGAATTGATTTGTGTGGGAACGGAGTTGCTTCTGGGGAATATTGTGAATACCAACGCAGCTTTCATTGCCGAGAAATGTGCCATGCTGGGGCTTTCCATGTATTATCAGAGCGTGGTTGGCGATAACCAGGGACGGTTGGAGGGACTTCTGCGAACAGCAAAGGAACGCTCCGATATCGTTATCTTATGCGGAGGCTTAGGACCTACCCAGGACGACCTTACCAAGGAGACGGCAGCAAAAGTCATGGGAAAGAAGCTGATAGAAGATGAACGCGCGCGCAAAGAAATTGAGACATTCATGGCAAAACGCAGCCGCGCCATTACAGAGAACAATTGGAAGCAGGCGCTGGTGCCGGAGGGAAGCATGGTATTATATAATCCCAATGGGACGGCGCCAGGAATCATTATGGAAGATGGTCCGACATCGGTCATCCTTTTGCCTGGACCGCCGAATGAGCTGATTCCCATGTTTGAAGAACAGGTATATCCTTATCTTCAGGAGAGCCAGCCGGAAACAATCTGTTCAAAAATGGTCAAATTATGCGGAATCGGCGAGAGCTCTGCTGAGACAAAGATTTTGGATTTGATTGAAGGGCAGACGAATCCAACGGTAGCGCCCTATGCCAAGACCGGGGAAGTGCATCTTCGTCTTACCGCGAAGGCGTCAAGCGAAGAGGAGGCATACCGGATGATTGTGCCGGTGGAGGAGGAACTGCAAAGACGCTTCGGCAGCCTGATTTATACCGATGACCCGCAGATGACGCTTGAGATGGCAATCTATGAGCTGCTGAAAGCCCACAATCTTACGGTGACGACTGCGGAATCCTGTACCGGGGGATTGCTTGCAGGACGCCTTATCAATGTTCCAGGTATTTCGGAACACCTGAAAGAAGGATACGTCACTTACTCCAATGAGGCGAAGGAGAAGCTTCTGGGCGTGCCAGCAGAGACGTTGCGGAAATATGGCGCAGTCAGCCCACAGACAGCGGAGGCGATGGCAAAAGGCGGAGCTAAGGCGGCAAATGCCGATTTATGTATTGCTGTCACGGGAATTGCGGGACCTGATGGCGGTACCAAAGAGAAACCGGTTGGGCTTGTGTATATGAGCTGCTACTGCCGGGGCAAGTTATATACAGAGAAGAACCAGTATACCGGAAGCCGCAGCAAAATCCGGGAGTATTCCGTGGCAAGCGCATTGACGCTGCTTCGGAGGGCGATACTGGCATTAACGGATTGACGAGGTGATTCCATGCGGATTATAGCAGGAAAAGCAAGGAGCCTGCCTTTGAAGACCCTTTCCGGGTTGGATACCAGACCTACTTCAGACAGGATAAAGGAAACTCTTTTTAATATCTTAAACCCCAGGCTGTATGACTGCCGTTTTCTGGATTTGTTCGCTGGAAGCGGGCAGATGGGCTTAGAAGCAGTAAGCCGGGGCGCCAAGCTGGCAGTATTTGTGGAAAATAACAAGAAAGCTGCCGCTTGCATTGAGGAGAATATCCATTTTACGAAACTCACGGATAACTGTACTCTGCTTGTCAGGGACGCGATTTCTGCTATTCACCAGATGGCAGGACGGGAGAAATTTAATGTGGTATTCATGGACCCTCCTTATGGCAGGAATTTGGAGAAGGAAGCGTTGAAAGCCTTGGCGGAATCAGGCATTATCGCGGAAGATTCCCTGGTTATTGTAGAATCTTCCCTTGATACGGATTTGTCCTATGCTGCAGACCTGGGGTATGAAATTACAAGAGAGAAGACCTATAAAACCAATCAACATACATTTTTACGGTTTACCGGGTAAGCCGGGATAAGGGTGACATATGAGAAGAGCAATATATCCGGGGAGTTTTGATCCGGTAACTTTTGGACACATTGACATGATTGAGCGTTCGGCCAAAATTGTCGATGAACTGGTGGTTGCAATTTTGAACAATAGTGCAAAAAATCCATTGTTTTCTGTGGAAGAACGTGTTAGTATGTTAAAGGAAATAACCAATCATGTGCCAAATGTCAAGATTCAGTTTTTTGATGGGCTTTTGATTGATTATGCAAAGAAAATTGAGGCTACAATAATTATACGGGGACTTCGTGCCGTGACGGATTTTGAATACGAGCTACAGATTGCCCAGACCAACCGGATTGTCAACTCAGAGATAGACACCATATTTCTGACTACCAGTCTGGAATATGCTTATTTGAGTTCCACCATCGTCAAGGAGGTTGCTTCTTATGGAGGAGACATTTCCCATTTTGTGCCGGAACAGTTGATACCGCAAATTTATGAAAAATATAATATTTAAGGAGCATTGTGTATGAGCAGCAAAATCGAACAGGCGATTGACGAAATTGAAGATTTTATTGAGAATTGTAAGTTTAAGTCTTTTTCCAATACGCAGATTATTGTAGATAAAGAGGAACTTGACAATTTATTGTCAGAACTCAGGCATCGGACACCTGATGAGATTAAACGTTATCAAAAGATGATAAGCAATAAAGAAGCCATCCTTGCAGATGCCAAAGCCAAAGCAGAAGCCATCATTGCCAAAGCGGAGGTACATACCACAGAGCTGATCAGTGAACATCAGATTATGCAGAGGGCATATGCACAGGCAGACGAGGTGGTGCGGATTGCCACGAACCAGGCACAGGAGATACTGGATAATGCCACCAATGATGCCAACAGCATCCGCATGGGTGCCATTCAGTATACAGACGATATGTTAAACAGCTTAGAGGAAATTATCGTGACGGCAATGGAAATGACCAGTGCCAGGACGGAAAGCCTTTTAGGTGCGCTCCAGGGCTGTTTTGACAAGGTGAGTGCCAACCGCAGGGAACTTGCGCCGGCAGAGATGGAAGCGGCGATGACACAGGAAGCACAGCAGGCTCCTGCCGGAGGGAAGGATGCTCCCCCAGCCATCCAATTGACGGATATTAATTAAGGCTTTTACCTTTCGGGCTAATGGACCAGTAGCAGTGCCAGACCCAGGGAAATAGCAGTTCCCACAAGTTTCATTTTAAGGTAAGGCAGCATGGAAAATCCGCTGTCTTTGACCATGGAGGCAGTCTGTGCGAAGCCGGAGAGCCCTCCAAAGGCAGTAAATGCTATCATCAGCGGATACGCAAGTGAAAAATCAAGCCCCTGTCTTGCCGTATAAGAGATTCCATTGGTAATCTCAGTGAAACCAATCAGCAGACATTTCAACACAGGGTTTGTTATGGGGAGCAGCGTTGTCATCTGTGCCAATATGGCAAACATGATAATATATCCGCCCAGTTTTGCCAGCGTTTCAAAACCGTTCATAATACCGGCGTCTATGAGTTGAAGGTTCATGGATGCCGCTTTTTTTTCAGATACCGCTGTAGGCGTCTGAAACTGTTGTTTTCGGTTCCAGAGCATGTAAAGGACAAGGGGCGGGGCATATAGAATCAGGTAGGTGGCAAGGCGCAGCTGTGGCTGCCCCAGGCTTTCCCCTAAAATAAAGCTTCCGACAAACATGGGACTGATGTTGTTGCAGGCGCAAAACAGCCGCTGCCCTTCCTTGCGGCTCATTTTCCCGGATTCTACCAAATCTGCAGTAATCTTGCTTCCCATGGGAAAACCGAACAAAAGCCCTGCCGTGAGCGGATAAATCCCCGCACTGCTGATGGGGAAGAATTTCCCTACAAAACGGTGGATAAATCCCGCAAAGCTGTCCAGTATCCCGGAGTGGATTAAGATATAGGACAGGATAGAAAATGGCAGCAGCGTAGGCAGCATATTTTCAAACCAGAGGTTTAATCCAATGGCAGCAGCGCCGACGGATTTTTCTGGAAAAGCAAGAATATAAATTAAAAATCCAATTACAATAATAATGTACATGATTTTTTTCATAGTTCATTCTATGAGCCAACTATATAAATATACCAATGGAGGAGACTATCATGAGAGTTTGTGAACAATTAGAACCCAGGAAAGTATTTGCGTATTTTGAAGATATCTGCCAGATTCCCCACGGTTCCCGGAATACCAAGGCAATCAGTGATTATTGCGTGTCCTTTGCTAAGGAGCATAATCTTCGATATATCCAGGATGAAGACAACAATGTGATAATTTTCAAAGATGCGTCTGTAGGATATGAGAATTCGGAAACCATTATTATTCAGGGGCATCTGGATATGGTATGCGAGAAAGAAAGCGGCGTAGAGATTGATTTTGAAAAAGATGGCCTCAAATTATATGTGGACGGAGATTTCCTCAAAGCAGAGGGGACCACGCTTGGCGGCGATGACGGAATCGCTGTTGCTTATGCCCTTGCCATCTTAGATGATGATTCACTGGCACATCCGCCTCTGGAGGTTGTCTTTACGGTGGATGAAGAAATCGGTATGCTGGGCGCTGAGACGATGGACCTTTCGATGTTAAAGGGACGAAAGCTTCTCAATATTGATTCCGATGAAGAAGGAATCTTCCTCACAAGCTGTGCCGGCGGACTGCAGGCAACCTGCGAACTTCCGGTCTCCAGAATCGAGACAGAGGGTGTCAGCTATGAAATTAAAATAGGCGGGCTGCAAGGCGGGCATTCCGGCAGTGAAATTGACAAAGAACATGGCAATGCCATCTTTTTGCTGGGCAGGGTTTTAGATTCCCTGAGCCGGGAAGTTTCCTTCGCCATTGAGACAATGGAGGGCGGACTCAAAGACAATGCCATTCCCCGGGATGCCAAGGCTGTCATTGTAGTGGAATCTGAGGAAATGGGCAATGAACTGTGTGGAAAACTGCAGACGTTAGAGCAGAAATTGCAAAAGGAGTTTCAGGTCTCAGACCCGGATATTACGCTGTCTTGTCAGAAACTGGCAAACGGCAAACTATCTGTCCTTCATGGCACTGCCATTACCAAAGTATTATTTTTCCTGCGCACGATGCCCAATGGTATCCAGCATATGAGCATGGACATTGCTGGTTTGGTGGAAACCTCCTTAAATGCTGGTATCATGAGACTCACCGAAGACACGTTTTCTGTGTGCTTTGCCTTACGCAGCAGCGTCACTAGCAGGAAATGGGAGGTCGCAGACCGCCTGACGTTCCTCACAGAGTTTTTGGGCGGCGAAATCACCATCGGCGGCGATTACCCGGCATGGGAATACAAGGCGGACTCTGTCATGCGTGAGCTGATGGCAGAGACTTATCGGGATTTATTTGGTGAGGAAGCAAAGATTCAAGCCATCCATGCAGGATTGGAATGCGGTCTTTTCTCCGGCAAGATACCCGGGCTTGACTGTATTTCTTTCGGTCCCAACAATTACGATATCCACACGCCGAAGGAACGGCTGAGCATCTCTTCCACAGAGAAAATCTGGAAACTGATTGTGGAGTTTTTGAAACGATTGAAATAAGGCAATTGATGACAAAAAGAATTAGAATGAAACAGCAAGGAGTCTATGAAGTATTATAAGAAGGTCATAATCCATGTATTGATTCTTACCGCAATGCTCTGTTTCATCACTGCGCTGCTTGGGCGCATACAGCAGCTTGCAAAGATTACCTGCCTTTTGGAGGAAGATACGACAGAACTCCTGCGACAGCAGCAGATACCGGGAGAACTCTATGACCTGGCGGCAGAGTATGAGGAAAAATCAGAATTTTCCCGCTATGATTATCTGGCTGCTCTCATCTTGACAGAGAAAAGTGAGCAAAGTTTATTAGATGAATACCTGAATCTGTTATACCGGTATTACCCACAGAAAATTCAGTATATTGTGAAGTTGGAACAGGCTGTCTGGGAAGATTTGAAATATTTTCCGGTACCGCTTTCACAACCGGCAAACGGCATGGACACCTCTTTTGAGAATTCCTGGGGATTTGACCGCAGTTTTGGCGGCGAACGTACACATGAGGGGACAGATATCATGGCTTCCCTCAACGAGCGGGGGCGCTATCCCATCGTCAGCATGACGGACGGCGTTGTGGAGAAGGTTGGCTGGCTCAAGTTGGGCGGATACCGTATCGGTATCCGTGCTCCTGAGGGAGGATATTATTATTATGCCCATCTCTATGATTATGCCGAAGACTTTAAAGAAGGGGATGAGGTGAAAGCCGGAGAGTTACTGGGATTTATGGGGGACAGCGGTTATGGGGAAGAGGGGACAGTCGGGCAGTTTGCCGTCCACCTGCATGTGGGGATTTATGTGGACGATGAAAATGGTGAGGAGATGAGCCTGAATCCTTATTGGGCGCTAAAGTGGTTAGAACCGCAGCGCATATACTTCCATGAGACCCAAACGCCAAAAGGAGGAAACTATGCGGTTAGATAAATACCTTGCCGATATGGGCATAGGGACACGCAGCGAGGTAAAGCAGCATATACATAAAGGGCTGGTGATGGTGAACGGCGCTTTGCCCACCGGACCGAACCAGCATGTGCAGCCAGGAGCGGATGAAATCCTTTATCAGGGCGAAGCTGTTTCTTATAAAGAATATGAGTATTTTATGCTTAGCAAGCCCAAGGGCTGCGTCAGCGCTGTGACAGACGCGCAGCATCAGACTGTGCTGGACCTGCTAGATACAAAGAACCGCAAAGATTTATTCCCGGTGGGCAGGCTGGACAGGGACACAGAAGGGCTGCTGATTATTACGAATGACGGTAAGCTCTGCCATAATCTGCTGGCGCCGGGAAAACATGTGCCGAAGACTTATTTTGCCAGAGTTTCTGGCAACGTAACAACTGAAGATATCGCACAGTTTGCCAGAGGTATGGATATCGGTGAGGAAAAGGACACACTGCCAGCAAAATTGCAGCTTTTATCCAATGACGGAACATTTTCTGAGATTATGCTTACCATCACCGAAGGAAAGTTCCATCAGGTCAAGCGTATGTTTCAGGCAGTGGGCAAGGAAGTCCTTTATCTGAAACGAATTTCAATGGGAAGCCTGAAACTTGATGATTCTCTGCAGCCCGGAGAATACAGGCAGCTGACCGAAGAAGAAGTTCAACTGTTAGGACACACAAAGGAGAATACGAAACGATGTTAGAAAATATACAATCCATTATCTTTGACCTGGACGGTACGCTTGTGGATTCCATGTGGCTTTGGCACGATATTGATGTGGAATTTTTGGAGAAACGGGGGCTTACCTTGCCGGAAACTTACCAGCATGACATTGAGGGCATGAGTTTTACGGAGACAGCCGTGTATACGAAGGATTTGTTCTGCCTCAAAGAGAGCGTGGAAGAGTTAAAATCCATCTGGAATCAGATGGCAATAGAAAAATATAGCTGCGAAGTACCGTTTAAACCGGGAGCAGAAAAATTCCTGCGTCATTGCAGACGGCAGGGAATTACCTTAGGCATTGCCACCAGCAATTCCAAAGAATTGGTCGCCGCCGTTACTTCTGCACTTCATTTTGATTCTGACATCAAAGAGATAGTAACTGCCTGTGAGGTGGCGCATGGGAAACCAGCGCCAGATGTCTATCTGGAGGCGGCAAAGAGGCTTTCCGCCAAGCCGCAGAACTGCCTTGTTTTTGAGGATGTCCCCATGGGAATCCGCGCCGGGAAAAATGCCGGAATGCGGGTATGCGCCGTGGAAGACCCCTTTTCTGCTCATCAGGAGCAGGAAAAGCGCAGGCTTGCAGATTATTATATCGCAAGCTACGAACAGGTGTTGGACAATACATATGAAATTTTATAGGAGCTGCCATGGAAAGGAATTTTTTGCCAGTCTGCCGCGAAGACATGTTGGCGCGCGGAATTGAACAATTTGACTTTGTCTATATCATCGGGGATGCTTATGTGGACCATCCTTCTTTTGGTCATGCAATTATCAGCCGTCTGCTTCAGGCGCATGGGTATTCTGTTGGCATCATCTCACAGCCGGACTGGAAAGATAAGGGGAGCATCGCCATTTACGGCGAACCGCGGCTGGCATTTTTAGTCAGTGCCGGCAACATGGATTCGATGGTGAATCATTATAGCGTATCAAAGCGTCCCCGAGAAAAAGATTCCTTTACCCCAGGCGGAAAAATGGGCAAGCGGCCGGATTATGCCACCATCGTGTATGGAAATTTAATCCGCCAGACATACAAAAAAACACCCATCCTCATTGGCGGCGTGGAGGCGAGCCTGCGCCGTCTGGCACATTATGACTACTGGAGCAATAAAGTGAAACGCTCGATTCTTCTGGACAGCGGCGCAGACATCCTTATGTATGGCATGGGTGAGCATAGCATCATTGAATTGGCAGAAGCCTTGGACAGCGGGCTGGCCGTGTCAGATATTACTTTTGTGGCGGGGACGGTCTATAAGACCCAGAAAAAAGAAGATATTTATGATGCCATTTTCCTGCCGGAATTTGAGCAAGTGAAAGCGGACAAACATTCTTATGCAAGAAGCTTTTACCAGCAGTACTGCAATACCGACCCATTTTCTGGCAAGCGGCTTGCAGAGCAGTATCCTGGTAAGATTTTCGTAGTGCAGAACCCTCCGGCGCGGCCTTTAAGCCAGATGGAAATGGATGACGTATATGCGCTTCCCTTTGCGCGCACCTACCATCCATCCTACGAGGCAATGGGCGGCGTCCCCGCCATATCTGAGGTCAGATTCAGCCTGACCAGCAACCGCGGCTGTTTTGGGGGCTGCAGTTTCTGTGCGCTGACTTTTCATCAGGGCAGGATAATCCAGTCCAGGAGCCATGAATCGATTGTGAGGGAAGCAGAACTTCTGACGAAGGAAGCAGATTTCAAGGGCTATATCCATGACGTGGGTGGTCCCACCGCCAATTTCCGATTTCCGGCGTGTGACAAACAGATGTCAAAGGGCGTCTGTGCAGACAAACAGTGCCTGTTTCCACAGCCCTGTAAGAACTTAAAGGCTGACCACAAAGATTACCTGAAACTGCTGCGCAAACTGCGCAATATCCCCGGCGTAAAAAAGGTATTTATCCGCTCTGGCATCCGTTTTGACTATCTGCTGGCAGATAATGACCGCACATTTTTGCGGGAACTATGCCAGTACCATGTCAGCGGTCAGCTAAAAGTCGCACCGGAACACATTTCCGATACCGTGCTGGAGAAAATGGGCAAGCCAAATGCAGCAATTTACCGTCAGTTTGCCCACGAATACCAGAAGATGAATGAGAAATTAGGGAAGAAGCAGTATTTGGTGCCTTATCTCATGTCCTCGCATCCAGGCTCCACGCTGCAGGAAGCCGTGGAACTGGCAGAATTTCTGAGGGACCTCGGCTATATGCCGCAGCAGGTGCAGGATTTTTATCCTACGCCCTCCACAATTTCCACCTGTATGTATTACACCGGCCTGGACCCGCGCACTATGCAGCCGGTCTATGTAGCGCACAACCCACATGAAAAGGCGATGCAGCGCGCCTTAATCCAGTACCGTGACCCCAAAAACTATGAGCTGGTGAAAGAAGCGCTGCAAAAAACCGGGCGCACGGATTTGATTGGCTTTGACAAAAACTGCCTGATTCCGCCCAGGAAAATAGCAGAAAAAAAGCAATCAAGACCAGACGAGAGGACGAAATACAAGGCAAAGCAAAAAGCAGACAGGTATATGCATAAGAAAAGGAGACGCAGATGAAAAGTTTTCAGATTGGAAAAAATGAAGCGGGACAGCGTTTTGACAAATATTTAAAAAAACTTTTGTCCAAGGCTCCGGCAAGCTTTGTCTATAAAATGCTGCGCAAAAAAAATATTACCTTGAACGGAAAAAAAGCAGACGGTTCAGAGAGGCTGAACATCCACGATGAAGTAAAACTGTTCCTCAGCGATGAGACTTTTGCCAAATTTGCGCCCATAGTGTTAAAATCGTCTGATGAGCATCTGCATAAGACCATCCCTCGCAGCAAATATCCGTGCATCCCTTTGGATATCATTTATGAAGACGATGATATTGTGATTATCAACAAGCCGCACGGCATGTTGTCACAAAAGGCGAAGCCGGAGGATATCTCAGCAAATGAATACATCATCGGCTATCTCTTACAGCAGCATACCATTACAGAGGAAGAACTGGCAACGTTCACGCCTTCTGTCTGTAACCGGCTGGACAGAAACACTTCCGGGCTTCTGATTGCGGGCAAGAGCCTTAAGGGGCTGCAGGACATGGCAAATCAGCTGGGCAGCCGTTCTGTGGGCAAATATTACCGCTGCCTGGTAAAAGGAGGGCTGATAGAGTCGCAAACGGCAGAGGGATGGCTGATAAAGGACGAAAAGACAAATCGGGCAGAGGTATTTATGTCAGAGAGGAAAGACGGCAGGTATATCAAGACCAGCTATGAGCCCTTAGCCTATTATGTAAAAGGAGCAAAGAGAAATGGCAAAGGCTGCCTACAGAAGGTGCCGCTTACAGAAATCTCCGATAATACGCAAGTTTTTACATTGCTGAACGTGCATCTGATAACCGGACGTTCCCATCAGATACGGGCCCAGCTGGCTTGTCTGGGATATCCCATCGTAGGGGATTATAAATATGGTGACCGCAAATCAAACGATTGGTTTGCCCATCATTTCCAAGTCCGTACCCAGCTGCTTCAGGCATACCGTATCAGATTTGCCGATGGCAGGGAATTTGAGGCGCCATTGGAACGCGAGTTTCAGCGTGTGTTAGGGATAGCTGATATATATCGCTCCCTTCATAATGATTTGAGAAAGGAATTTTTATGCCTACATGGAATTCAAGAGGGCTGCGGGGTTCCACCCTGGAAGAATTGATTAACCTCACCAATGAGAAATATGCGGAACATGGGCTGGCTCTGATTCAAAAAGTGCCTACCCCCATCACTCCCATCAATATTGACAAAGAAAGCCGCCACATTACCCTCGCCTATTTTGACCAGAAGAGTACGGTAGATTACATTGGAGCAGTACAGGGGATTCCGGTCTGTTTTGATGCCAAGGAATGCCATACAGATACTTTTCCTCTGCAGAATATCCATCCCCATCAAGTGCATTTTATGGAAAAATTTGAACAGCAGCAGGGAATTGCTTTTTTGTTGATTTTCTATTCGCACCGAAATATGATTTTATACCGTACAATGAGGATGGAAGCAGTGTTGGCGAAGATATTT
>CANOFO010000054.1 GCA_947565305.1 uncultured Lachnospiraceae bacterium
CGCAACCGGCTTATATTCGCCATCCATGGCTCAGTATAAGCCTTTCCCAAACTTCCTGTTTGGGAATTGCTGAAAATAGACAGACCACTAAGAAATATCTAATAGCGGAACAAGTCACAATTCCTTCTATTCAATTGTGCAAATTGCCAGTATAAATTTTTCATTCCACCTTTTGACACCCTAATCCTATAAGAGAACAAATACCCCCATAACGAAGCTGCTGCCGCTATGGGGGAGTCTGATATTACCGATTGCGAATTGCAAATACCGGAAGCCCGTCTTTCATCGGACGCTGGCACTCGCCTTTCACTAATGGAGCTGCATAATCAATGAATTCCTGGCTCAGGTTGGAGCCGTCATCCGTAATCCACTCAAGAGGAACGGTCTTTTCTTTGTTACATACGTCATTTACATCTACCAATGCACATTCGATGCCATAATCACCATCTTTACGGTTGAATGCAATCATGTAGCCGGTTTCGCCTTTCAGCGCCTGCTGTACCGCAAAGGAACCAGCTGTGACAGCCTCTTCCAGGTCAGCTGCGGAAAGGCAGTTGGAGGAACAACGCTGGCTGACATTGAATTCCACAGAACGTACTTTGACGCCGAGTTCTTTCTTGACAAGGGACTGCAGGTAAGAACCGCAGCCATTTAAAATCTTATGTCCGAACTGGTCAACGGCTGTCTCTACGGAGTCCTCGCTGATGAAATTGCCCTCTGCATCTTTCAGTCCCTCGGAAACGCAGACAGTTACATGTTTATGTTCATCAATTGCTGCTTTCAGCTGTTTTATGAATTTCTCCTCGGAGAATGGAACTTCCGGTAAGTAAATTAAGAGCGGATTTGGGTCTTTCTCACATCTTGCAAGGATGGAGGAAGCTGCCAGCCATCCGGCGTGGCGTCCCATAATCTCAATAATCATAACATTGGGCTTATCATATGCCTCGGAATCGCGGTTGATTTCACGGACAGAAGAAGCTACGAATTTAGCAGCGCTGCCGAATCCTGGGGTATGGTCGGTAAGTACCAGGTCATTGTCAATTGTCTTGGGTACGCCCATCACACGGATATCGCTGTTCACAGAAGCTGCATAGCGGGACAGTTTGCTTACGGTGTCCATGGAATCGTTGCCGCCGCAGTAGAAGAAGTATCCAATATTTAACTCCTCAAATTTCTTGAATAATTCCGGATAAACGGGATCGGACAAATCCTCCGGCAGCTTGTAGCGGCAGGAGCCAAGGAAAGCGCCTGGCGTAGTCTTCAAAGCGGAAAGCTCGTCCTTTGTCATATCTGTGTCCATGTCCATATATTGGCCGCCAAGGAATCCTTCGATTCCGTGCACCATGCCATATACTTTGCCAATCTGCTCTGTGCTTTTCAGTCCCTCCGTTACAACGCCGTACAGGCTTCCGTTGATAACGGCAGTAGGTCCTCCAGACTGTCCGACAATAAGATTTTTCATTTTTGTTCTCCTTTCGTTTGAAAAATATAATAGTCCAGCCATAAATAAACTGTTATCTTAACAGTTCAGACACGCCATTCGCAAAGACACTTCCAGTGTTTTCTCGCTGCTACGCAGCTAACTTTGCTCATAAGATGGCGTTCCGCTCATCCACAACAAATTGTGAAAAATTCGTGCTAGCACGATTTTCCCCAATTTATTTCGGATGGCTGAACTGTTAAAATATATGATAGACGAAAATGCTTGGAATTTCAAGCCAAAAGGAGTAGAATGGTTATAAAATATGTTTCAGTCCATGTTCTGCGCCGTTTTGTGCAAGGGGCTGTCCGTGGACTGTTGCAAAAAACAGAGAGAGGACCATATGGAACAGAAAAAGATTGACAGAATCAATGCATTGGCAAGAAAATCAAAAGCCGAAGGCTTAACAGAAGAGGAGAAAAAAGAACAGGCGCTGCTGCGTCAGGAATATATAGCAATTGTGCGCAGGAACCTGCGCGGGCAGCTGAATAACATTGATGTAGTAAATCCGGATGGGAGCATCGAAAATTTAGGAGAAAAATTTGGCAAAACAGAAGAAAATTGAGGAAGAGAAACGTAAAATACGGTCAGAAGCAAGGCAAAACAGAGATTCGCTGTCTCAGGCACAGATTAGGCTATGGTCTGATATGATTTGTGAAAATTTGCACAAACAGCCTTTTTTCCAGGCGGCAGAGACAGTTTATTTCTATTATCCGCTGGGAAGCGAGGTAAACTTGCTGCCGTTGGTGCAGAAAACATTGGATTTGGGCAAACAGGCAGCGTTTCCCCGGGTAGACGGCAGTGATATGGCATTTTACCAGGTATCCGGTCTGGAAGAATTTGCCGAAGGGGCGTTTCATGTAATGGAACCTGTCGGGGATGTTATCATGGACAGGGCAGCCGCCCTGGTCCTTGTCCCAGGACTTGTTTTTGACAGCCAAAGAAACCGCATGGGATATGGGAAAGGATATTATGACAGGTATTTTGCCAGATATCCAGGCTGCCATAAGGTTGGGGTTTGTTATGGAATGCAGAGAATTCCCCAGGTGCCTTGCGGGGAATTTGATATCCCTATGGATATGGTGGTTACCGAATGCGGACTGGAGGGTTCCTTATAGAGATAATTTCAGGAAAGGGTTCACACCAAATATTAAATAAAAAATGGAGGAATAACGATGTCAAACCTTACTTTGGAAGAAATTGGACAGAAAGCGAAAACTGCGGAGGCGGTGCTGCGGGTACTGCCTACCAGCAAGAAAAATAAAGCATTGACAACGGCAGCTGATTATCTGATGGCAAATATGAAGGTATTGTTGGAAGCGAATGCTACGGATATCGCTCAGGCAAAAGAAAATCATATGGCGCCTGCGTTGGTGGACCGGCTGCTGCTCACAGAGGCAAGAATTGCACAGATGGCAGAGGGTCTGCGACAGATTGCAGAATTGGAGGATCCCATAGGCGAAGTGCTGTCGATGAAACAGCGCCCGAATGGATTGCTTATCGGGCAGAAAAGGGTGCCGCTTGGCGTGATTGGAATTATCTATGAGTCGCGCCCCAATGTAACAGCAGATGCTTTTGGGCTCTGTTTTAAGGCAGGAAATGTGGTAATTTTAAGAGGAGGGAAAGATGCCATCCACTCCAATCATGCTATTACCAGGACATTGCAGGATGCCTTACACAAATGCCAGCTTCCTCAGGAGGCAATCAGCCTTATCATGGATACCAGCCATGAGACGGCAGAAAAGTTTATGAAATTGAATGATTATGTAGATGTTTTGATTCCCCGGGGAGGTGCAGGACTTATCCGCACGGTTGTGGAACACGCAACAGTGCCTGTCATTGAGACCGGAACCGGAAACTGCCATATCTATGTGGATGAGACGGCAGACCTTGATATGGCGGTAGAGATTATTTTCAACGCCAAAACACAGCGGATTGGCGTCTGCAATGCCTGTGAATCGCTGGTTATCCATGAGAAAGTGAAGGATTTGCTGCTGCCCAGGCTGGTACAGAGATTAAAAGAAAAAAATGTCGAAGTCCGTGGAGACATCGCAAGCTGCAGCGCCTGCAGCGATATCGTTAGCGCTAAGGAGGAAGACTGGGGGACAGAGTACCTGGACTATATTTTATCTGTCAAGACAGTGGCAACCATAGAGGAAGCCATTGCGCATATCAACAAATATAATACTGGGCATTCCGAGGCGATTATCACGAAAGATTACAATAACTCCCAAAAATTCCTGGATGAAATCGATGCCGCCGCAGTGTATGTGAATGCATCTACGCGGTTTACCGATGGGTTTGAATTCGGGTTTGGCGGAGAGATAGGAATCAGTACGCAGAAACTCCATGCCAGAGGTCCCATGGGGCTGAAAGAACTTACCAGTACAAAATATATTATTTATGGAAATGGGCAGGTGAGACCGTAATATGGAGAGTTCCATTCAAATACTTTATGAGCCGCAGATTACACGGGAATTATTCCAACATTTTAACCGCCGTCAGGAGGTGTCGAAATGTTGGCAGCGCGAGCAGGGGTTATGGGCGTTAAACGATGTTTCATTTGTGGAAGACTGGAGTGAATCGCAATACCAATTTCTGGTAAAATGCCTGAAAAACACCGTCAATACAGGCGGGCTGGTACTGGGGGCATTTGACCATGGCAAAATGATAGGGTTTGCTTCCGTGGAGAGCCGTCATTTCGGTTCCCGGGAGCAGTATGTGCAGCTTTCCTGCATCCACGTTTCAAGCGAATGCCGGGGACATGGTTTGGGGAAGAAGCTGTTTCGGTTTGCCAGTCTGGGGGCGAAGAAAATGGGAGCGGAGAAACTCTATATTTCTGCGCATCCAGCCCAGGAAACCCAGGCCTTTTACCATGCGCTTGGCTGCGTGGAGGCAGACGAATATGATGGGGATTTGGCAGAACCTTACAGTTGCCAGCAGGAATACATGCTGTATGACTGCCAGTTAGAATATACATTGAAAGATTAAGGGTTAGGAAGGGAAAAGCAGAGACATGTATCAGGAAATAGATTGGAATAAAGTTAACATAGAGTCGGAACCGCCCTTGGAAGAACCACAGCGTCAATACTATTTTATGGCAAAATGCCGCCAATGTACAGAGCAGTTTAAGGCAGAACATGGACGTACCCCAATGGCCCATGTGAAGAATTATGGCTGTCAGATGAATGCCCGGGATTCCGAGAAACTGGCGGGTATTTTGGAGGCAATGGGCTATGGGATTACGGAATCCGAGGAAGCCGATTTTGTGATTTACAATACTTGCACCGTGCGGGAGAATGCCAACAATAAAGTCTGGGGGCGGCTTGGCTACCTGAATACCTATAAGAAGAAACATCCGCATATGAAAATTGCCCTCTGCGGCTGTATGATGCAGGAGGAGGAGGTCATAGAGAAAATAAAAAAGAGCTACCGCTTTGTGGACCTTGTCTTTGGAACGCACAATATCTACAAATTTGCGGAACTCCTGTATACTGCCTTACAGCAAAATGATATGGTGATTGATATTTGGAAAGATACAGACAAGATTGTCGAAGATTTGCCGGTTGAGCGCAAATATGCGTTCAAATCCGGGGTAAATATCATGTTTGGCTGCAATAATTTCTGCAGTTACTGTATCGTCCCCTATGTCAGGGGGCGGGAGAGAAGCCGTAAGCCGCAGGATATTTTGCGGGAGATTGAGCATTTAGCGGCAGACGGCGTGGTGGAGGTTATGCTGTTGGGGCAGAATGTCAATTCATATGGCAAGAATCTGGATGAGCCCATGACGTTTGCCCAATTGCTGCTGGAAATTGAGAAGATAGAGGGAATTAAGCGTATCCGCTTTATGACCTCCCATCCCAAAGACCTTTCCGATGAATTGATTGCCGTTATGGGCAAATCCCACAAAATATGCAATCATCTGCATCTGCCGCTGCAATCTGGAAGCAGCCGCATTTTAAAGGAGATGAACCGCCGTTACGACAAGGAGCAATATCTTGCGCTGGTAGCCAAAATCCGCGCAGCTGTCCCGGACATTGCCCTGACTACGGATATCATTGTAGGGTTTCCCGGGGAAACAGAGGAAGATTTCCTGGAGACCATGGACGTGGTAGAAAAGGTCGGCTATGAGAGCGCCTTTACCTTTATCTATTCCAAACGAACCGGAACCCCGGCGGCAGCCAAGGAGGCGCAGATACCTGAGGATGTAGTCAAAGACCGTTTTGACAGGCTGCTAAAGGAAGTGCAGCGCTGCGCTGCTGCGCGGGCGGAAGCTTTAACTGGAAGGGTGGATGAAGTTCTGGTAGAAGAGGTGAATGAACAGGATGATACCCTTGTGAGCGGAAGGCTGGGGAATAATTTTATTGTCCATTTCCCGGGAAGCAGAGATTTAATAGGAAAGATTGTCAAGGTAAAGCTTAAGGAGTGCAAAGGCTTTTATTTTTATGGGGAGTTGGCTGGGCAGGAGAGGTGACGGATGTATTCATATATGAAAGGTGAACTGGTTGAGATTTTGGAGGAGACAATTGTACTTGAAGTAAACAATATCGGCTACAATATCCATATTCCTGCCAGTATGATTGACAGTTTTAGCGGAACCGGGCAGACGGTAAAGATTTATACTTACTTTCATGTGAAGGAAGATGCCATGAAGCTCTATGGATTCCTTACAAGAGATGACCTTAATATCTTCAAGCTGCTGTTGGGGGTCAGTGGGATTGGTCCCAAAGGCGCGCTTGCCATTTTGACGGTCATGACCCCGGACGACCTGCGTTTTGCCGTACTTGGCGATGATGCCAAGACGATTGCCAAGGCTCCGGGAATTGGCAATAAGACGGCTCAGCGCTTAATCTTAGAGTTAAAGGATAAGCTGAACCTTGAAGATGCCTTCGAGGCAAAATCCATGCATGTTGCTGCAAACTTGGGGAATTCTGCTTCCGGTGTTAAGAGTGAAGCTGTGCAGGCATTGACAGCGCTCGGGTATTCCGCTGCGGAAGCCTTAAAGGCAGTAAACGGTGTGGAACTTACCGAAGACATGGCTGTGGAAGAAGTCTTAAAGGCAGCTTTAAAGCAGATGGCGTTTTAAGAATGGAGGGAATTATGGTTACAATCAAAGAAATGAAAGCAGAAGATGAACAGGCTGTACTGAAAATGATGAAGGTATTTTATGATTCTCCTGCAGTTTCACATGATGTGGCGGAAGAAACGCAGAGAAGCAATGTTGAAGCATGTATCAGCGATAATCCGCTGATAGACGGCTATGTATTCTGGGAGCATGAGAATGTAGCTGGCTATGGCATGATTGTGAAAAGCTTTTCCACAGAATTTGGCGGAACCTGTATCTGGGTGGAAGACCTTTATATAGAGCAGAAGTACCGCGGCAAAGGGATTGGCACGCAGTTTCTTTCCTATGTAGAAGAGCGTTTTCGCGGTCAGGCAGTACTATTAAAACTGGAAGTGGAACAAAGCAATACCGTAGCGGTAGAGGTATATAGAAAATGCGGTTATGAGGAACTTCCCTATATGGAGATGATAAAGGAACTGTAAGCTGTTCTGCAGCAAGCTAAGAGGAGATAACATTTATGGTTCAAAGCCGTTCCAATAACTTAACATTACGTTATGGTCTGTATCAGTTCACTTTCTATCTGTCCTGTGCAGGTATTTTCGGATTTGCCACAACTTACTTAGTCGCCAATGGCTTTACGGCAGCAGAAGTGGGCAGCATTATTGCGGCAAGCTATTTTCTTGCCTGTATTTTGCAGCCGCTTTTGGGAGAGTTTGCAGACCGTTTTCCCTGGGTAGGACTGCCTAAATTAATACTGCTGTGCCTTGGCTGCAGTTTCCTGTGCTTTACGGTTATCCAGCTCTGCCATCTGCCTCTGGCGTTTTTTGGCATTTTATATGCAATTGGCGGACTGTTAATCACAGTTACTGTTTCCATAAGCAACGCTCTTTGCGTATTTTACAGTGAGCGCGGGTATGCGATTAATTACGGCATCGGTTCAGGCATTGGCTCGCTTTCATATTCGGTATCAACGTTCGCAATGGGCTATGTGATTGCTTATCTAGGGACAGATTTCATGATATGGGTTGTTCTTTTGTCCTTAAGCCTGCAGATTATTATTACGTTGGGATATCCGAAAATATCTGAGAAGAAAGAATTATTTCTGTCCCAATCTGCAGAAACACATGACGTGGGGCAGCGTGTGTCCTTATTTTCTTTTTTTCTCAAATATAAATATTTTATGATTACAATCTTAGGAGTCATGCCGATTGCTATGTGCCATTCCATGGCAGAGAATTATCTTTTTCAGATGTTTCAGCCAATGGGCGGCAACAGCCAAAATGTTGGCGCGGCATTGGCAATAGCCAGCTTTACCGCTGCTCCATTTATGCTGCTGTTTGAAAAAGTACAGAAGAAAATCAACATCATGCTGTTGATGCGCCTTTCAGGTGTCTTTTATGTCCTGAAAGCAGTTTTGATGTTTTTTGCTTCTACCATCTGGCAGGTCTATGCGATTGTTTGTCTGCAGACGGTTACTTATGGGTTCATTTATCCGTCCCTATTTTATTTTGCTAAAATGAAAATAGACAAAGAGGATATGGCAAAGGGACAGGCTGTTGTCGTGGCAGCATTTACCTTGGGCACAGCGATGGGAAGCCTGGTTGGCGGTAAAGTGATAGACGCTTTTAATTTCCAGGTGATGATACTCGTAGCCGGAGTACTGGCAGCAGCAGGTGCAGGCATCATTAATTTCAGCATTAAAAAGTAGCGTATCTTCGGCTGCGCATGGAAATCAATTTTTGTGTTGGCTGTATGGGGTCTATTGATTTTTTACAGATTCTAAGCTATAATTGTCAGAGATTTTGAACGGAACATTGGAAAGGAATTACCTTCATGGAAAAACGTGTAATCTCCACCCAGATACAGGAGGAGGACCAGAAAATTGAAACAAGCCTCCGTCCCCAGCGTTTAGAGGAGTATATTGGACAGGAGAAAGCCAAAAAAACCTTAAAGGTCTATATAGAAGCGGCAAGGCAGAGAGGGGAAGCGTTGGACCATGTGCTGTTTTATGGTCCTCCGGGCCTTGGCAAGACGACGCTTGCCGGGATTATCGCCAATGAGATGGATGTACATATGAAAATTACTTCTGGTCCGGCTATCGGCAAGCCGGGGGAGATGGCAGCCATATTGAGCGGCCTTCAGGAAGGGGATATTCTTTTTGTTGATGAAATCCACCGCCTGAACCGGCAGGTGGAAGAAGTGCTCTATCCAGCCATGGAGGATTATGTGATTGATATTATGATAGGCAAAGGCGCCACCGCGCGCTCTATCCGCCTGGATTTGCCTCATTTTACATTGGTGGGCGCAACGACAAGGGCAGGGCTTTTGTCTGCGCCATTGCGGGACCGTTTTGGCGTGATACATCATCTGGAATTTTATAATCCTGAGGAATTAAAGACCATTGTGCTGCAATCTGCAGTAAAACTTGATGTTGAGATTGATGAGGGAGGCGCATTTGAACTGGCAAGGCGTTCGCGGGGGACTCCGCGTCTTGCCAACCGTCTGTTAAAGCGCGTGAGGGATTTTGCCCAGGTAAAATATGATGGCAGGATTACCAAAGATGTAGCTGCTTTTGCGCTGGACCTTCTGGAAGTTGACAAGTTCGGACTGGACCAGAACGACCGCAATATTTTAATGACGATGATAGAGAAATTCAAGGGAGGTCCTGTAGGGCTTGATACGCTGGCGGCAGCTTTAGGGGAGGATTCTGGCACCATAGAGGATGTTTATGAGCCCTACCTTGTAAAAAACGGTTTTATCAACCGGACGCCCAAAGGACGGGTGGCAACAGATTTTGCTTATAAGCATTTTGGGATAACGGCTTGAAAAAGTTATGACATCTGCTATAATGAGTGAAAGTAACCTATATGCGTAGAGAAAGAAATGAGGATGATTTATGGGAGGATTTTTTGGAGCGGCAACTGCTGATGATTGTGTATTTGATTTGTTTTTTGGAATTGACTACCATTCCCATTTAGGGACGAAACGTGGCGGAATGGTAGTCTATGGAGAAGGCGGATTTGACCGCGCCATTCATAATATTGAAAATGCGCCGTTTCGTACCAAGTTTGATAAAGATATACAGAAAATGTCCGGGTACATGGGAATCGGCTGTATTTCTGATTATGAGCCGCAGCCGCTTTTGGTACGTTCCCATCATGGGACATATGCCATTACTACGATAAGCAAAATCAATAATATGAAAGAACTTACAGAAATGCTCTTTGAGCGGGGGCATTCCCATTTTCTGGAAATGAGCGGAGGGGACATCAATGCCACGGAGATGATTGCCTGCCTCATCAACCAGAAAGAGAACCTGATAGAGGGCATCCAATATGCACTGGAGTCTGTAGATGGTTCCGTTTCCATCCTTCTGATGAATGAAAAGGGTATCTATGCGGCAAGGGATAAATATGGACGTACGCCGGTTGTCATCGGCAGGAAGGACAATGCTTTCTGCATATCCTTTGAGAATTTTGCATACAGGAATCTTGGATATAAGGACTATAAGGAACTGGGACCAGGAGAGATTGTCGTGGTCACGGACAAGGAGTGCACGACTTTATCCGCTTCTGGCAAGGAGATGAAAATCTGCACATTCCTGTGGGTTTACTATGGATATCCGGCAAGTTCCTATGAGGGGACAAGCGTAGAGCAGATGCGTTATGACTGCGGTCAGAGAATGGCAAAAAGGGATAATGTAAGCCCTGATATCGTTGCAGGCGTACCGGATTCCGGGACAGCCCATGCCATCGGCTATGCCAATGAGTCCGGGATTCCGTTTTCCAGGCCGTTTATCAAATATACGCCTACCTGGCCGCGATCTTTTATGCCTACCATACAGAGCCAGCGGAATTTGATTGCCAAGATGAAGCTTCTGGCAGTGGAGGAACTGATACGCGGCAAAAGCCTACTTCTGATTGACGATTCCATTGTCAGGGGGACGCAGCTTCGGGAGACCACAGAGTTCCTCTATGAGAGCGGAGCTAAGGAGGTTCATGTGCGCCCGGCATGTCCGCCGCTTCTGTATGGCTGTAAATATCTGAATTTTTCACGTTCCACCTCAGAAATGGACTTGATTGCCCGCAGGGTCATCGACCGTCTGGAGCATGGGCATGTGACAGATGAAGTGTTGGAGGAATATGCGGACCCGGAGTCGCCGAAATATGAACAGATGGTAGAGGAAATGCGCAAGGAGCAGAATTTTACTTCCCTGAGGTTCAACCGCCTGGATGATATGCTGGAGTCTGTGGGCATTGATAAATGTAAACTTTGCACTTATTGCTGGAACGGCAAGGAGTAATTATAGTAAACGCAAAATCCTTTGCGTTTACTATAAGCCTTCGGCAGGATTTTATATTAATTTGTAATTCAGGGAGGATATAAATATGTCAGTGAAAACCAGCGCGGATGTGTTGATTGGTGGAAAAATTTATACTTTGAGCGGTTATGAGAGTGAAGAATATTTACAGAAAGTGGCAAATTATATCAATAATAAGCTCAATGAATTTGATGAGATAGAGCAATTCCGCCGGATACCGGCAGACATGAAGGCAACGCTTTTGGAACTCAACATTGCCGATGATTATTTTAAAGCAAAAGAACAGGCAGAAACATTGGAAAAGACCGTCCGTGAGAAAGAGCGGGAAATCTATGAACTGCAGCACGATTTGATTTCTGCCAAAATAAAGGTCGAAAGCAGTGAAGAGACGGCATCCAACCTGGAAAAGGAGAACAAAGAGCTCTTGCTGAATAAGGCGAAACTGGAGACCTCGCTCGCCGATGCCTTGCTTGGCAAAGTGAAAGGGCAGACGTTGGCAGGACAGGAACATAACAGGGGAAATGGCAAGACCCTGGCAGAACAGGAACATAACAGGGGAAATGGCAAGGTCCTGGCGGAACAGGGAAAGCAGCCGGAGAACAGCCGCGAAGAATTGTCCAATCCCAACAATCAAGCGTCATCTGCGGAACAGGACGGAAACAAAAAACAGAATTCTAACAGAAAAAAATAATATCATAGAAGCTGCTGCAAAGATAGCCTGCAAGAACATTGTAGGGATTTTCACATTTGCGGCAGCTTCTTAGCACTGTAAAAGAAGCATGATTTGCGCGAAGAAACAGGAGGGACAGCAACTTGCGTAGGAAGACAGAGCTTTTGGCTCCGGCAGGCTCTTTTGAGATTTTAAAGGCAGTGATTCATGCCGGGGCAGATGCCGTATATGCTGCGGGAAACAGGTTTGGCGCCCGTGCATATGCCACAAACTTCACAACAGAAGAGATGCTCGCAGCCATTGATTACGTGCATCTAAGGGGAAAAAAGCTGTACCTTACGGTAAATACCTTGTTGAAGGAACAGGAAATACGAGAATTATATGATTATCTCTGCCCATTTTACGAGGCGGGTGTGGATGCGGTGATTGTGCAGGATATGGGCGTCCTGCATTTTATCAGAAAACAGTTTCCCGAACTGCCCATCCATGCCAGCACCCAGATGACGGTTACCGGGGCTTACGGTGCCAAACTGCTTCTGCAGAATGGCTGCAGGAGAATTGTCACAGCCCGGGAATTATCCCTTGACGAAATTTCCCATATTTATCAGACAACCGGGGCAGAGATTGAGAGTTTTGTCCACGGTGCGCTCTGTTACAGCTATTCCGGTCAATGCCTTATGAGCAGCATGATTGGCGGCAGAAGCGGGAACCGTGGAAGATGTGCACAGCCTTGCCGTCTGCCTTATGAGCATTGTGAAATGCCAGGCAAATCAATGTCCAGGCAGCAGCGGGAGAATTATCCCCTGAGTTTAAAGGACCTCTGTGCGATTTCCATGATTCCTCAGCTTATCGAAAGCGGCATCCATTCCTTTAAGATAGAGGGGCGCATGAAACAAGTGGAGTATGCAGCCGGGGTGACCAGCATTTACCGCAAATATCTCGATTTGTATGAGGATAATCCAGGGCAGCATTATCATGTAAGCGATGAGGATTATAGGCGGCTGTCAGACCTGGGAAACCGCTGCGGATTTACGGACGGATATTATAAAAAGCACAACGGCAGGGACATGGTCACGTTTGACAGGCCCTCCCATGAGAAAAATAAGGAACATCTGCAGTTTACAATTCCTAAGAATGATGCCGGCGAAGATAAAGAAAAAATAAAAGGAATTTTAAGACTTTATATAAACAATCCTGCAAGCCTTGTGCTAAAATATAAAGGGATACAGGCAGAAGTTACCGGAGATATGGTACAGACAGCACGAAAACAGCCCTTGTCAAGGCAGACTGTGCTTGAGAAGATGGAAAAAACCGGAAATACGCCGTTTCAGTTTGGACAGTTAGAATTGGAACTGGAGGAAAACAGCTTCCTTCCGGTAGGCGCTTTAAATGAACTGCGCCGGGCGGGAATCGGCAGACTGACAGAACTTGTGCTGCAAAAATACCGCAGGCAAATGCCGCACAATCAAACGGCAGCTCAAAATTGGCAAACGGCTGCCCGGGACGTTTTGTCCGGTAATCAGCCCAAACAGGATATTACCGTGCAGGGAAGACAGTCCTGTAAGGGGCTGGCGGAAACATCATTGCCTTTGTCTGTCCTTACAGATACGTTAGAACAATTTGAGGTATCATTAAAACAGCCGGAGGCAGCGCGCATCTATCTGGAATCTTCTGCCCTCAAACGAGAACATCTTGGCAGCAAATTAGAAAAACTTACAGTGGAAGCGCACGAAGCGGGAAAAACATGTTATTTAGCATTGCCGCATATTTTCCGTATGGAGACGGCAAAATGGTATGAAACATACTGGCAGCAGATTTCCGGGACAGGAACAGACGGCTATCTCGTCCGCAACCTGGAGGAACTTTCTTTTCTGCAGGAGATGGGTGTGCCTGGTTCCATGATACAGGGAGATTATCATTTATATATTTCTTCCAGAGAAGCTATCTGGGGCTGGAGGATGTTGTCTCTACAGCAATATACGCTGCCAGTGGAATGGAATGCCAGGGAATTAAGGGATTTAGGCACTGGCGGGGAAATGATTATCTACGGCTATCAACCTTTGATGCTTAGCGCCCAATGTCTGCAGAAAAACACCAAAGGCTGCAGGCAGAGGGAAAGCATTTCTTATCTGAAAGACCGCTATGGCAAGTTCTTTCCTGTAAAGAACCATTGTGAAGGATGTTACAATATCATTTACAATATCAGCCCGCTTGCATTGTTCCATCAGTTTCAGGAAATCCAGAGGATTCAGCCAGGGAGCGTACGCCTTTCCTTTACCATAGAAGATGGCAAAGAAATGGAAGAGGTTTTCCGGTATTACCGGCAGGCAGTAGCAGGGACCTTAGACAAAAACAGCTATCTGAGAGAGTTTACCAATGGGCATTTCAAGCGAGGAGTCGAATAGAGTATGGTACATTTGATTACGGAAATATCGAAATATACAATGATTATCCTGTTTGCACTGTATACCTACCAGTGTTTTTCTTCCTTAAAGCGCAGTGTGGATAAGGAAGAGCAGGCAGAGAAATACCGCAGTCAGGTGGTGTATATGTATATGTTCCACCTGAATGCTTACGCAGTTTTATTTGCTTCCACCTTAAATACCGAGATTTTGAAATTCTATGCCATGCAGGTCGTATTTTTTGCGGCTGTGCAGATATGTTACGGCATATTTTATAAGCGGGTTTCCAAGCTGGTGGTAAACAATATGTGTATGCTTTTATGCATTGGGTTCGTGATGCTGACGCGGCTTTCCTATGAACATGCCGTGAAGCAGTTTTGGATTGCCGTTATTTCTATGGCTGTGACCATGTTAATCCCTTATTTTATCAGCAAATGGACGTTTTTGCGCAACCTGACCTGGGCATATGCGCTTGCCGGCATCACCATGTTAGGCGTGGTTGCCGTGCTGGGGGCAGTCTCACATGGAGCTAAATTATCATTTTCTGTGGCAGGGATTGCGATTCAGCCCTCGGAATTCATCAAGATTATCTTTGTGTTTTTTGTGGCTTCTATGTTTTATGAATCCACAGATTTTATGCAGGTGGTGAAAGCTACCGTAGTCGCAGGCCTTCATGTGATTATCCTTGTATTGTCGAAAGATTTGGGAGCCGGGCTGATTTTTTTCATTGCCTACATGGTAATGTTATATGTGGCAACCAGGAAACTATATTATTTTGCTGGCGGGCTTTTATGCGGAGCAGTCGCTTCTGTGGTGGCATACCATCTGTTTAACCATGTGCGTGTGCGCGTGGTGGCATGGCAGGACCCTCTGGCAGTCTTTGAGAACGAAGGAAACCAGGTGTCAAATTCCCTGTTTGCCATCGGCACGGGCGGTTGGTTTGGCATGGGGCTGAATCAGGGAATGCCCAACAAGATTCCAGAGGTCAAGCAGGACTTTATTTTCTCGGCAATCTCAGAAGAATTGGGTGGTATCTTTGCCGTCTGCCTGATATTGGTCTGCGTCAGCTGTTTTTTGATGTTCCTCAATATTGCCATGCAGATGAAAGATACTTTTTATAAATTGGTGGCTTTGGGACTGGGAACAATCTATGGCTTCCAGGTCCTGCTCTCCATCGGCGGGGACATCAAGTTCATCCCCTCGACAGGAGTGACGCTGCCCTTAGTCAGCTATGGCGGAAGTTCACTGTTGAGCACGTTGATTATTTTTGCCGTTATCCAGGGGCTGTACCTGCTGCGTGAGCGGACGGAAGAAGAGCGGGAAGCACAGAAGAAAGAAGCGGCAAAAAAACAGTCGAAAAAGAGCGGCGGCAAGAAAGAGGCTGCCATGAAGAAACCGAAACGGAAAGGAGGCAAATCATCCCATGAAGAAAACATCCACGGAACGAAAGTCGAAAACTTCGACTAAGCGGGCAAATAACCGCGAGTTTGTCATTATCACCTATCTGTTTGTCGCAGTGTTTATCATGATGATGGGATATTTTGCTTATTTTCAGATATTTAAGAGTGAAGACTTCATCAACAGCCCCTATAATACAAGGCAGAACACATTTGCAGAGCATGTGGAACGGGGGGCGATTCTTTCTTCCGATGAAAAGGTGCTGGCACAGACTGTTGTGGGGGAGGATGGTAAAGAGACGCGTTACTATCCCTTTGGTCCGATGTTTGCCCATGCAGTAGGTTACGACAGCAATGGCAAGTCAGGCATCGAATCCTTTGGCAATTTCAACCTCCTGCGTTCCCATGCGTTCTTCCTGGAACAGGTCATCAACGGCATCCAGAACAAGAAAAATCCCGGGGACAATATCATCTCCACCCTGAATTATAACCTGCAGGAGACAGCTTACCAGGCATTGGGAAGCAATCGGGGGGCTGTGGTTGCGTTGGAGCCGTCCACCGGCAAAATTCTTGCCTGGGTTTCCAAACCGGATTTCGATCCCAATACCATCGCCAGTGACTGGGACAGCATCATCTCCAATACGGACAGTGAAAATTCTGTCCTGGTAAACCGCGTCAGCCAGGGCCTCTATCCGCCAGGCTCGACCTTTAAGATTCTTACGACACTGGAGTATCTGCGGGAAAATCCCAATTATCAGGATTACCATTATGATTGTCAGGGAATCATCTCCATGGAAAATACGCAGATTCATTGTTATGACAATGCTGTCCATGGGGAGGAGGATCTGCAGACCTCCTTTGCCAAATCCTGCAATACTTCATACGCCAATATTGGATTAGGACTGGATAAGACAAAGTTCGCCGGCCTCTGCCGGGAATTGATGTTCGATGCGGACCTTCCCATTCCCTATCCTTACAATAAGAGCAGCTTTGTATTGGATAAAAATTCCAACACAGACGAAGTTACCCAGATGGCAATTGGGCAGGGTGAGACCTTGGTGACGCCGATGCATATGGCATTGATAACCTCCGCTATTGCCAATAACGGCACGTTGATGCGGCCGTATATCATTGACCATACGGAAAATTACCGGGGCGTCACGGTAAAAAAATATCATCCAACGCCATATAGTTCCCTGCTCAGTGAAAATGAAGCAAAAAAGCTGCAGGAATTCATGTCCCTGGTTGTCAGTGAGGGAACCGGTTCTAAGCTGAGCGGACAGAGTTACCAGGCAGCAGGAAAGACAGGTTCCGCAGAATTCAGTAATATTAAAGGCGAAAGCCATGCCTGGTTTACCGGATATGCCTCCACACAGGAGAAGGGAAGCATCGCTATAACCGTGATTGTGGAAAATGGCGGAGCCGGAAGCTCAACCGCGGTGCCGATTGCCAAGCAGGTATTTGATGCATATTTTGCGGCATATTTTGCGCAATAAAAAATTCTTGCAAGATAATATAAAAAGGGGTATACTGTGTGTAAGGCTTAAAGACCACATCAGGAGGTATTGCAATGATAGAAGCAACGAGTTGTGGTGGTGTGGTAATATTTCGCGGCAAGATTTTGCTTTTGTATAAGAATTACAAAAACAAATATGAGGGCTGGGTCCTGCCAAAGGGAACTGTGGAAGCAGGAGAGGAGTATCGGGACACAGCTGCAAGAGAGGTGCTGGAAGAGACTGGGGTGAATGCCCAAATTATTAAATATGTTGGAAAAAGCCAGTATACTTTTACCGTTCCTGACGATACTGTGGAGAAAGACGTCCATTGGTATCTGATGATGGCGGACAGTTATTACAGCAAACCACAACGGGAAG
>CANOFO010000055.1 GCA_947565305.1 uncultured Lachnospiraceae bacterium
AGCTTCGTCAGCCGAGTCAAGATACCCGTATCCGAAATATTGATAATTCTTTTTTCAGGAATCATGCGGTTCGTGTGGTTGTTTTTACAAATCCAAGGATACCTGACATGGAAATGATACTTCATGCGCATAAATTAGGTGTTAAAACGGTACTCAAGCTGATAAGCGTTTTTCCCCATTATTCTAATAATCAATTCATTCACTATGAGGTTTCGGCAGTCCTGAATCATACTATACGAAGTTACCACTCCGTATACACCCGATTCATGGTAAAGGACATGATAGCAAGTATATTTGCCCGGATAGTACTGTCTGGCCAGGTGGCATAAATCTCACTGGAAGCCACATTTTTAATGTAATCTTTGTACCGCACATAATAATCGCCTGCCGTGGAATCCCCAGGCGTCCCATCATGGACAATCACATATTCCGGCACTACCACACGGCTGAGGACAATCTCCCCACTCTCGTCCATTGGCTTAATCTCCGCCTCCGCAATCTTCGGCGGGAAATTCCCGAACAGTGTATTTGCCGGAATTACAATATTTTTCCCTTCTTCTGAAACTTCCAACGGCTCCATCCGCACATTCTGCAGGGACAGCTCTCCCGAGAATACATCTACGCCTTCAATACTTACCGGACGGTAGCCCTCCGCTTCCACCTGCACAGTATATTCAGCATAAGGCTGGTTCATCTGCTCCGGTTCCATGCTGTATTCCAACGGCGGCGCTGCCAAAGTCAGAGTTTCTGACTGCCCTTCCGCATTTGTAGATACCTGCTCTAAAGTGCTGTCCGGCTCTCCCGTATAGGAAATCGTAATCCTTGCATCCTGCACCGGAATCAGCCCTATCGAAGAAGTTACCTGAATCTTTATTGTTCCGTTATCCACATGGTTTACCTGCGCTGCGCGCAAAAGACTGTTTCGCATAAATACCTCGTAATTTATAAACTTATTTATAAGTTATGATTCAGGTGGCAAAAGGGTGCAGCGGCAGAAAAAATAAAAAATTTTGCCGCTTTCCCCCATTGATAATAAAACATTATTTTGTTATACTACATGCCATAGCATAGCGATAAAAAATGAAAACGAAACGAGTGATGATTATGAAGAATGCCGCCGCCATCGGAAATACCATTTTTATCTACCTGATTGCCCTCTTGCCAGTACTCTTATTTGCCAACGGCAAGAGCCGGCTGATTACGTTTCTATGGGAACATATCTTTTTTAACAATGTATTTGTCCCGCTTGGAATCATATTATTATTGGGGTTTAGTCTGTATCTTATGAATATACTCTTTTTGCTGAACGCAAGACATGGGAAATGGACTTCGCAGGAACTCTGCAAGACAAATATGATAGTAAAACTCCTGCAGGTACCGGCATATCTATTCATCTTTATTGCAGGGCTGCTCTGTACTGTGATGATATTTCCCATAGGTATCTCATTTGCTCTCGTGCTGTTGGATATTTTCAGTATCGGCATGACGGGATTGTTTGCCTGCACTGCTTTTCATGCATTGAAAAAAGAACAAAAAATATCAGGAAAAATGCAATTGCTTTACTCGCTTGCATCTTTCCTGTTCTGTGCAGATATTGTCATTGCTCTTATCGGGTATAAACTGTCGACGGATACCGGAAGTTAACAGGCTGTTTCACTCACCGTTGTTTTATTTAAGCTGATATACCTCTGTTCCAGCTGTAATTTTCTGGCACATAACACGCCGCTGATACATACTGCCAGTACGGCTATGGCAAATACCACCATGCCGCTGCGATTTTTGTTCCCATTGACATCTGCATATTTATCTCTTTTTTTTGCCATATTTTTCTCACCTTTTCCTTATCTGCCGTGATATTTATATTTGTTATACTATCACTAGTTTTAAGAAAAATCTTTAATTCCATTCTATTATTTTCTTAAGAAATTATAAAACAAAAGGATACCGCCCATATTGGCACGATACCCTTCCTTATCATGTTATGCTTATTATAAGCCCAAAATATTTGAATTTATTTTACTTCCCTGGTCCAGCCGTATTTATCCTCTACATCTCCCCACTGGATTCCTGTCAGGTAGTCATACAATTTCTGTGTCAGTTCGCCAATCTTAAAATCATTGACGGTAACAATATCATCCTTATACATAAATTCGCCGACCGGAGAAATAACTGCTGCCGTTCCTGTTCCAAATGCCTCCTCCAGACTGCCGTCATGCCCCGCTTTCATCAAATCATCCACAGAAAGATGGGTCTCATTTACCTTATAGCCCCAGTCCTTGAGGATGTGGATAATAGAATCCCTGGTAACGCCCGGGAGTACCGTACCTTCTGTGGGCGCAGTATAAATCTCGCCGTTAATCTTGAACATGATGTTCATGGTCCCGACTTCTTCCACATACTTCCTGTTTACGCCATCCAGCCAGAGCACCTGGGTACAGCCCTTTTCCTCTGCCCTTACCTGCCCTAAAATGGAAGCTGCATAATTGCCGCCGCACTTGGTATCTCCAGTGCCGCCCTTTACTGCACGAACCAGTTCATCCTCTACGAGGATTTTAACCGGATTGATGCCTTCTGGGTAATATGCACCTACCGGACAGCAAATTACCATAAATTTATAAGAAACTGCCATATGCACACCCAATGCTGACTCTGTCGCAAACACAAACGGACGGATATACAGGGAAGTGCCCGGCTCCGAGGGAATCCAATCTCTTTCTACCTTCACCAACTCCTCCACTGCCTGCACGAACATATCCTCGGGAAATCCCGGCATACACAGCCTTGCATTGGAATTAATCATGCGCCGCGCATTCATCTCCGGGCGGAACAGGAGAATCTTGTCCTCCTTCGTACGGTATGCTTTCAAGCCCTCAAATGTCTCCTGAGCATAATGCAGCGTCACACAGGATGGACTGATTTCCACCGGACCATAAGGCTCAATTCTGGCATCATGCCAGCCAATGCCTTTGTCCCACTCCATCACAAACATATAATCTGTCATATACTTGCCAAATCCCAGATTGCTCTGATCTGGTTTTTCCTTTAAGTTGTCACTTTTTATGAATTTGATATCCATAACCATTCCTCCATCCTGTACTTCTTCTCGTTTCTATCAATTATTATACTTTTTTCCATGGCTGTCAAGATTATTCTCCGCACTTATACTGTTCATAACTTTTTTTCATAATCTTGTAGGCAAATTTCATAAAATGATGTATACTGAATGGGACTAAAATTAAGCAAAGGAGAAATCACTATGCATCAATTTCAACCCTACCCGATTGATTTATTGGAAATCAACCCTTTCACCAAGATTTCAAATGATTGGATGCTGATTGCCGCAGGCAACCAGGAAAAGGCAAATGCCATGACCGCAAGCTGGGGCGGCTTGGGTGTACTCTGGGGGAAAAATGTTGCCTTCATCTTTGTCCGCGAAAAAAGGTACACCAAAGAATTCATAGACCGCGAAGGGTATTTTTCCTGCAACTTTTTCGATGAAAAATATAGAAACGATCTCAAATATTTTGGCATTGTCACTGGCAGAATCGAGGACAAGTTCAAAACCTCCGGACTTACCGTAGGTTTTCAGGATAATACCCCCTATGTGGATGAAGCGAACTTACTTATCTTGTGCAAAAAAATGGCCGCCGTCCCCATTACCGAAGCCCATTTCCTTGACCCTGAAATCAAAGAGAAATGGTACTCCGGTAAAGATGACGGCAACCTGCATACCCTGTATATCGGGGAAATTTTAGAAGTTTTGGCGCGGTAAATTATTCGATTTCTATCTGACACATCTCCATCGTTGTCAACGCTGCTTTATGGGATTCGGGTGTGACCCCGGCACAGCAGCCGGCGTCCACCCGAATTGTGTTTTCCGGCAGAGCCGCTTTCAGCAGCAAAGCATTGCTGACCACGCAGATATCGGTACATAGCCCCACCAACTCAATTTCCAGAGGTTCTTTTTCATTTTCCTTCCGCAGAACTTCCATCAAATCCATTGAACCGAAAGTCGGTTTATCTATGATATGGCTCTCATCTGCCGCAGCTTCTATCTCAGGATGAAGCTGCCAGCCCTTTGTACCTTTCACGCAATGGACCACCGGAAGTTTCCTGCCCTCGGCAGTCTCCAGGTAATTTTCCCCATGCGTATCCCTGGTTACATAAATATCTGCTTTATCATAAGATTTCATTTTTTGTGCCACCAGTGGTACGATTGCCTGTGCCTCTGCAGTTCCCAAGCTTCCATCTATAAAATCATTCTGCATGTCCACGACAACTAAAATTTTACGCATATTAACTCTCCCAAATTTACATTCATTTGATTCTGCGCATATTCTCTCTTTCAAATATGCCAAAACGAAAGACCATACGTTAGCTTTGTTTCCTGAAATATTCTGACCGTCCGGCACAGGAAGTGCTGATGGACTCAATCGCCACTCCCCCTCCCCGGACAATCTCTATCTGTTTAAACTTGCTTTTCAACAGGTCTATCAGTTCATTGTTACGGCGTTCCGTTGCCTTACACTCCAAAAGGATGCTGTCCGTGCCTATATCCGCCACTTCCACATGGAATACCTGAGCAATCTGAAACAGCTCTGCCTTATCCTCAACTGTGCATTCCTTCACTTTAGCAAAGAGAATTTCTTTCATGTGGATGGGCATGTCTGTAAAATCCATGACTTTTATCACTTCCACCATCCGGTTCAGCTGCTTTTTAATCTGCTCAAATGTAATATCATCACTGGTCACGCAGATAGTCATGCGGGAAACGGTCTCATCTTCCGTGGTCCCCACAGTAAGGCTCTGCAGGTTATAAGATTTTCCAGAAAAAAGACCGGAAACTTTTGCCAGGACGCCTACCTGATTTTCTACATACAATGCAATCCATCTGTTTTTCGTCATGAGTTCCGTCTCCTTCCCTATTTTAAAATCATTTCTGTCATGGGATTGCCGCCTTTTACCATCGGCAGCACAATCTCCTCGGTGGCAATCATGAATTCGATGAGTACCGGCGTATGGCACTGCTTTGCCCGCTCAAATGCCGGAACAATCTCATCCTCACTGGTTACGCGGATACCGCATGCCTCATAACTTTCCGCAAGCTTCACAAAATCCGGCTCATACTTGGGACATTGCTCACCCGGACCTTTGCAGTCTCCCGGACAGCCCTTGTGCCGCCTCAGACATGTTGCCTTATAACGCTTCCCATAGAAAAGCTGCTGCATCTGGCGCACCATGCCCAGGTAATAATTATTGAAAATACATACGATGACATTTGCCTCCTGCGCCATTGCCGTGGCAAGTTCCTGTATATTCATCTGCATGCCGCCATCGCCGCTGATACAGATGACCGTTTTCTCGGGACAGCCAATCTTCGCCCCGATTGCCGCCGGAAAACCAAAACCCATCGTGCCTAAACCACCGGATGTAATAAACTGCTTCTTCTCGTTCAGTTCAACATATTGGGTTGCCCACATCTGGTGCTGCCCGACATCGGTAACGATAATCCCTTCCGGGAACTGTGCATTGATTTCCTCTATTATCATCTGTGGGGTCATGCCCTTGTCCCGGCGCATTTCCAAGGGGTTCTCCTTGTCCCATTCGCGAATCCGCGCAAGCCACTCGTCCGTCTCCTGGGGAACTGCCCACTCCAGCAGCTTCTCTAACGCCAGGTTGGCATCCGCCACAATCGGCACATCCACTACCACATTTCGGGAGATGGAAGCCGTATCAATATCCACATGGACAATCTGTGCATGGGGGGCAAATTCATTCAAATCTCCCGTAATACGGTCATTGAACCTGGTTCCAATGGAAAACAGCACATCGCAGTCGCCGACCGCCATATTTGCCGCATAACGTCCATGCATCCCGCTGTTCCCTACATAATAAGGATGGTCTGTCGGCACTGCGCCCTTGCCCATGATTGTCGTCACCACTGGAATCTTTGTCTTTTCCACCAGTTCCAGCAATTTACTGTTTGCCTTGGCAATATTGATGCCGCCGCCGGCTAAAATCAACGGTTTCTTTGCCGCTTTCAGCAATTTATAGCCCTTTTTCAGCTGCCCGATATGTACGCTCGCATTGGGCTTGTAGCCGCGTATGGACACAGACTCCGGGTATTCTCCCGGACCCATAGCTGTCTGGATGTCTTTGGGCAGGTCAATCAGCACCGGACCCGGCTTCCCGGTCTGGGCAATGTGGAATGCCATTTTGAGAATCTTCCCTAAATCTTTCCTGTCACGGACAGTCACGCCATACTTGGTGATGCTCCTGGTCATGCCGACAATGTCGACCTCCTGAAACGCATCATTGCCGATTAAATTCAAGGGGACCTGCCCGGTGATACACACGAGGGGTATATTGTCATAATGGGCATCCGCCAGCCCGGTCATGATATTGGTAGCGCCGGGACCGCTGGTCACCAGGCAGACGCCGACCTTCCCGGTGGCGCGGGCATACCCTTCCGCCTCGTGAATCAGCCCCTGTTCATGGCGCGGCAGAACCAGTTCAATCTCTTCATGTTTATATAATTCATCCAAAATATCGGTCACCATCCCGCCGGGATAGCCAAATACCGTGTCTACGCCCTCCTCGGAAAGCGCCTTTACAAATAACTTTTTACCTGCGATATCCATTGCCATAATTTCACCTCAACTAATGGTTTTCCTGTTATTGTAACAGAATATGTTTTATTGTGGAAGTCTTTTTTAATTTGAGTTTCTCCTTTTTTTATAATAAACGATATTATAGTGCCAAGAGGTCTTGCTGCCTCTGGCAGCAGAGACATCTTGCACAAAAAGCGTCTGGAAAGCTAGCTTTCCATAGCGCTTTTATGTGCAAAGTGTTTACATCACGATGTGATGTAAACCTTTTGGCACTATGGAATTACAAAATGGAGAAACTCAAATTTTTTTAAGTTCCCTCTTTTGCTTTCCTGTCATATCAGCCCCAGCGTTTTCAGCAGAAAAATCCACGCCAACAGGGTAAAGGTTGACAGTAGCGTTGTCATGACGACAATGCTTGCCGTCAGAGTCCCATCATTATTCATGCTTCTTGCCATGATATAACAGCTCGGCGTGGCGGGGGCAGCAAGCATAATTAAAATCGCAATCAGCTTTTCTCCGGTATACCCCATAGCTACCGCTATCGGAACAAAGACCGCTGCCTGGAGAATCAGCTTAATGAAAGAAGCGGCCAGCGTAGGCTTAATTTTCGCCAGGGCTTTCCTTCCCTCAAAACCCGCACCCAATGTCACCAGCGCCAGAGGCGTTGCCATCTGGGCAATATTGCCCACGGTCTTATTTACCAGCGTCGGAAGACGAATGCCGCACAAAGAGACGGCAAGCCCTAAAATAATGCTGATAATAATGTGATTTTTAAGGATGTTGATACATGCTTCGTGAATTTTCCCGGACCTGTCCATGTTCTTTTCCTGGTCCCCCTCAAAAGTCAGCACAATCACAGAATAGATATTATACAAAGGGACTGCCCCGATAATCATCAACGGTCCCATTGCCGACTGCCCATAGAGATTCTGGATAAATGCAAGCCCCAGCACTGCCGCGCTGCTACGAAACGCTGCCTGTACGAACGCCCCAACCATCTGCTTATCTTTCAAAAACAGCTTTGTGCCGCCCCAAATCAGCCAGAAACACACGGAACTTGCTGCTGCACAAAACAGCACATATTTCAAATCAAACACTGCCCTGATATCCACCGAGGAAATGTCTTGAAACAACAGAAACGGCAGCGTCACATTGAAATTAAATTTGTTCGCCACCGTGACAAAATTGTCGTTCAGCATACCTGTCTGCCTCAGCGCCCATCCCAGAACCATCACCAGGAAAATAGGCAACGTCACATTGATACTGAAAATAAAATTATCCACAGCTACCACCTTTCAGCAGTTTTTGCTATATTTCACAAAATAGTACTCCAAATCAAAATATGTCTGTTCTTCGCTCTCCTCACAAACCTGCCATGCTTCCTCCTTATCCAGGTTCGGAAACCATGCATCCGCCTGATATACATAGTCCAGCTTTGTGATATACGCCGTATCGCATTGATTCAGTAACTGCCTGTAAATGCTCTCCCCGCCAATCACAAAAACATCTTCACTCTTATATTTTCCCAGTTCTTCCTCAAGTTCCTCCAGGCTGTACACACAGACTGCACCCTCGACCTGATAATTCCGGTTCTTGCTCAGAACAATATTTGTACGGTCTTTCAGAGGGCGTCCTCCCGGAAAAGTCTCCAGGGTCTTCCTTCCCAGTACGACTGCCTTTCCCACTGTCAGCCGGCGGAAACGTTTCATATCGTCTGGAATACGCACCAGTAATTGATTATTCATACCGATTGCCCAGTTTTTATCTACTGCTGCAATTAAATTCATAAATACCTCCTATCATCAGATTGCCACAGGAATATCCTGAATCTGCGGCCCTGTCACATAATTGTCAAGCCTTACGTCATCCCTGGTAAATGCATAGAAATCCTTCACCTCAGGATTCAGCCAGAACTCAGGCGCAGGATACGTCTCCCTTGCAATCAGTTCCTCCACCAATGGAACATGCCTGTCATAAATATGGGCATCCGCAATCACGTGTACTAATTCACCCACTTCCATATCGCAGACCTGTGCCAGCATATGCATCAGCACCGCATACTGGCACACATTCCAGTTGTTCGCCGTCAGCACGTCCTGGGAACGCTGATTCAACACGGCGTTTAAGGTCAGCCTGTCCTCCCCTTGCTTCTGCGTGACATTGAACGTCATGCTGTAAGCACAGGGATACAGATTCATCTCGCTCAAATCCTGATGGACGTACAGATTCGTCATAATCCGGCGGCTGAATGGGTTATTCTTCAAGTCATAAATCACCCTGTCCACCTGGTCCATCATGCCTTCCCGGTACTTATGCTTCACGCCCATCTGATAGCCGTACGCCTTGCCGATGGAGCCCGACTCATCCGCCCACTCGTCCCAGATATGGCTATGCAGGTCATGAATATTGTTGGATTTCTTCTGCCAAATCCATAATATCTCATCCGTGCAGCTCTTGATTGCCGTCTTGCGCAAGGTAATTGCCGGAAACTCCTCGGCAAGATTATAGCGGTTCACCACGCCAAATTTCTTAATCGTATATGCGCTGCTGCCATCCTGCCAATGCGGACGCACCTTCTCCCCTTCGGTGCTGACGCCGTTATCGAGGATGTCACGGCACATATTTATAAAAATATTATCTGCTAAACTCATACGTTCTCCTTTTATCAATATAGCATAATATCATTATATTATATAACAGAACCTCATTCATCACAATCCAAAATTTTTCATTATTTCTGCAAAAAGTTCAAGACATTTTCACAAAAATGGTGTATACTTGTACTTAAATTATTACCATACACTATGAATTAAGGAGAATTACCATGAGTCAAGCAAAAGTAGACCGCTATAAAGAAGAAAAAGCAAACCGCAAGAAAACATTGAAAAAGCAAAAATTAATGCATACCATTTACACAATCTGCGGTTCCGTGATATGCCTGGTACTGGTAGGCTGGATTGGATATTCCGCCTACGGATACTTCCGTACAGGAGACAATGAAACTACCGCCTCCCGCACAGAAGTGAATGTAGATGCATTGAATGATTACCTGAATACCCTGCAGACAGCAGACAGTGCAGAGTAGTCCGGGATTATTAACAAGGCAGCTGCAATATTGCAGCTGCCCTTTTCATTTGATATTCTCATGTCTTTATCGTTTCACTAGTGTAATGATATCTGACTAAATTTTCATTTCCCGCATCATTCATTGCCCTTTCTAAAATTTTCTATCTCTGAAACGGACGGCATGACCCGCAATGCTCCCTTTCTTGTTGTCACCAGGCAAGCTGCTGCATTGGCATAAGACAGCATTTCCTGTAAAACCTCCTGCGTAAATCCATCCAGACCATACTGTAAGACAAAATGCAGCATACATCCGCAAAATGTATCCCCTGCCCCAGTGGTCTCAACGGTCTTCTCGGAAAGAATTGGCTTCCCTGTAACAACGCTGCCACGGTAGAAGGCTATGCTGCCATCTTTGCCCATCGTGGCGCAGACAAGCGGAATATGGTATTCCTTAAGCAGCTGCAGCACGCCTTTCTCAATATCCTTTTGCCCGGTCAGAAACTCCACTTCATTATCTGATATTTTTAAAATATCGCACTGGGATAGGCCATACCGTATCTTTTCTCTTGCCGTCCCCAAATCCTGCCACAGCGGCGGTCTCAGATTGGGGTCAAACGACACCCAATTCCCACTTTCTTTCGCCGTCTCAATCGCATGCCTCGTTGCCGCTTCTGCCCTTTCCGAAGTCATGGAAAGACTGCCAAAATGAAATATCTTCGCAGATTGCACAAGTTCCCGGGACACTTCTTCTTCCCCCAGCATCATGTCCGCCCCTGGATTGCGGTAAAAGGAAAAATCCCTGTCCCCATCCGGCTTGGTATGCACAAAAGCAAGCGTAGTGGGTATTTCCTCATCAAACCGCAGGCCATCCGTACAAATCCCCTGCTCCCGGACTGCTGCCTCCAGTAGGTTTCCGAAAGAGTCTTTGCCAACCTTGCCGATAAACGCTGTAGAATGCCCCAACTTCTGCAGACAGGAAAGCACATTGCAGGGCGCCCCGCCTGGGTTGGCTTCAAATATATGATTTCCCTGTTTGCTGACGCCATTATCCGTAAAATCAATTAACAATTCTCCTAATGCAACGACATCCATAAATACTCCTTTCACTATCCAATCCCATATTTCTTAATATCCACCACCGCACCGCCATCACAGATAAACCATACTTCCTGACAAAACTTCCACCGTAAAAAGGGTTCCCAAACCACTCCGGGAACCCATCCACAGACAGGTTACGCCTATCTTAATCCGGCGTGATACTACGGATTGATGCGTACCCTGTCTGTGGTTTTCATTTCTTTACCCTCAGATTGTTACATCCTAGGTCATTTGTCAGTTATTTCGGCTGTATCTGCGCATGGAGCTTCTGCACGGAATGCACTTCCCCATTGCCTTTCTTCTGCACCTGCAGGATTCCCTCAGCAGTCGCTTTGGCTGCTGCAATTGTCGTCATATAGGGAACCTTCGCTTTGATGGCAGCTTTGCGCAGATAACTGTCATCATGCTTGCTGTCCTCTCCTACCGGAGAATTGATAATCAAATCTATATCGCCGTTCGTAATCAAATCCAGCAGATTCGGTCTGCCTTCATGGAGCTTTTTCACAAGTTCCGCCTCAATGCCTGCCTCCTGCAGCAATTTACAGGTGTTTCCGGTGGCAAGAATCTTAAATCCAGCTTCCTGGAAATCTTTTCCTACCTCAACAACCTCTGCCTTATCCTTGCGGTTAACGCTGATTAAGACCGTACCGCTAAGCGGCAGCCTCGTCTGGGTCGCCTCCTGCGCCTTATAGAACGCCTCGCCCACAGATTCGGCAAGTCCTAGCACTTCGCCGGTAGAACGCATTTCCGGTCCAAGGACAGGGTCAACCTCCTGGAACATGTTGAAGGGGAATACCGCTTCCTTCACGCCATAATAGGGGATGTCCTGCTCTTTCAAAGCAGGAACCGGTGAGGGATTTCCGGTAATCTCGGAAGTAATAATCTCTGTTGCCAGCGGAACCATGCGGATATTGCATACTTTTGATACCAAAGGAACCGTTCTGGATGCCCTTGGATTGGCTTCCAATACATATACCTTATCATTCTCAATTGCATACTGCATATTCATCAGGCCGCGTACATGCATCTCCTCCGCAATCTTCCTGGTATATTCTTTAATGGTTGCCACATTTTCCTCAGAAATATGCTTGGAAGGAATAATGCAGGCAGAGTCGCCGGAGTGGACTCCCGCAAGCTCGATATGCTCCATGACCGCGGGTACAAATGCATGTGTACCGTCACTGATGGCATCTGCCTCACACTCAAGCGCATGGTTGAGGAAACGGTCAATCAGTATCGGACGGTCCGGCGTCACGCCGATTGCCGCCTCCATATAAGAGATAAGATTCTCATCATTGTACACAACCTCCATGCCGCGTCCGCCTAACACATAGGAGGGACGCACCATCACCGGATAGCCGATATCATGGGCAATGTCCAGAGCTTCCTCCACGGTAACCGCCATGCCGGATTCCGGCATGGGGATTTCCAGCTTGTCCATCATGGCACGGAATAAGTCTCTGTCCTCCGCCAAATCAATGACAGACGGCGCCGTGCCCAAAATCTTCACGCCGTTCTTCTCCAAATCTGCTGCCAGATTTAATGGCGTCTGTCCGCCAAACTGGGCAATCACGCCCACCGGCTGCTCTTTCTTATAAATACTCAGCACATCCTCCAGCGTCAATGGCTCAAAATACAGCTTGTCCGAAGTGTCATAATCCGTAGACACCGTCTCAGGATTGCAGTTGACAATAATCGTCTCAAAGCCCAGCTTCTTCAATGCCAGTGAGGCATGTACACAGCAATAATCAAATTCAATCCCCTGACCGATACGGTTCGGACCGCCGCCCAAAATCATAATCTTAGGCTTATCGGTGCGGATGGGGTTGCTGTCCGGCGCATTGTAAGTGGAATAATAATAAGCGCTGTCCGGCGTACCGCTCACATGCACACCCTCCCAGGCTTCCTCCACGCCCAGTTCTATACGCTTCTCGCGGATTTCCTGTTCCGGTACATCCAGCAATATGCTCAGATATTTATCGGAAAATCCATCTTTCTTGGCTTTTATCAGCAGTTCATCCCCAGGAAGGCTGCCCTTGGCTGCAAGAAGTTCCTGCTCCTCCTCAACCAATTCTTTCATCTGCTCGATAAACCATACCTTAACGCGGGTAATCCTGTGAAGTTCTTCCACAGTCACGCCCCTCTTCAACGCCTCATACATAATAAAATGGCGCTCGCTGGAAGGGATAAGAAGCATCTGCAAAAGCTCCCGCTTTGATTTTTCCTCCAGCTTCGGCACCTGTCCCAGACCATATCGTCCGGTCTCCAGGGAACGGATGGCTTTCTGGAACGCCTCTTTATAATTCTTGCCGATACTCATGACTTCGCCCACAGCTCGCATCTGCGTACCCAGCTTGTCCTCCACGCCCTTAAATTTCTCAAATGCCCAGCGGGCAAACTTAATCACCACATAATCCCCGTCCGGCACATATTTATCCAAGGTGCCGTATTTCCCACAGGGAATATCCTTAAGCGTCAATCCAGATGCCAGCATAGCGCTGACCAGCGCTATCGGGAAACCTGTCGCCTTGGAGGCAAGCGCCGAAGACCTGGATGTCCTGGGATTGATTTCTATGACGATAATACGGTCACTGACCGGGTCATGGGCAAACTGTACATTGGTTCCGCCAATTACCTCCACAGACTCCACAATGCGGTATGCCTGTTCCTGCAGCCGTTCCTGCAATTCTTCCGAAATCGTAAGCATGGGGGCAGCACAGAAAGAATCGCCGGTATGCACACCCAGGGGGTCAATATTCTCAATAAAGCAGACGGTAATCATATTCCCCTCAGCATCACGTACTACCTCAAGTTCCAGTTCTTCCCATCCCAGGATGGATTCTTCCACCAGAACCTGTCCCACCAGGCTCGCCTGTAAGCCCCTTGCGCAGACTAAACGCAGCTCGTCCCTGTTATATACCAGACCGCCGCCGGCTCCGCCCATGGTATATGCGGGGCGCAATACTACCGGATAGCCCAGCTTGTCGGCAATCTCCAATGCCTCATCCACCGAATATGCCACCTCGCTGCGCGCCATCTCAATACCCAGCGCGTTCATGGCTTTCTTAAATTCAATACGGTCCTCGCCGCGCTCAATGGCATCTACCTGTACGCCGATTACCTTTACCTGATATTTTTCCAAAATCCCTGCACTGGCAAGTTCCGCACATAGATTGAGCCCTGACTGTCCGCCCAGATTGGGCAACAATGCATCAGGACGTTCCTTGGCTATAATCTGTTCTAAACGCTCCTTGTTCAGCGGCTCAATATATGTGACATCCGCCATTTCCGGGTCTGTCATTATCGTGGCAGGATTGGAATTCACCAATACAATCTCGTACCCAAGCTGCCTCAGCGCCTTGCAGGCCTGTGTGCCGGAATAATCAAATTCACAGGCCTGACCGATAATGATGGGACCTGAGCCTATAATCAATACTTTATGAATATCAGTTCTCTGTGGCATATAATATCCTCCTAGTTGCTATGATAATCTATGTAGCTCGCAGTGCAAACGCGAAAGGCACCGCTTTTTCGTTCATGGGCATTATAGCACAACTCAGACTGATTTACAAACACAGAAATATCATTATTTTGAGGCAAGCGTAAACTGATCCACCAATTCCTTCAAACCGGCAGCCTCGGCGGAAAGCTGTTCACTCGCAGCCGCGCCTTCCTCGGCGGTCGCACTATTGCTCTGTACAACAACCGAAATCTGATTGATACCCTCAGAGACCTGCTCAACCGACTCTGACTGTTCATTCGCTATCAATGCAATATGGTCGATGGCATCTACAACAGACTGGATACTGTTTACGACATCGAGCAGAACATCTGCCGTATTTTGTGCAATTTCTGTACCGGTATGTACTGCATCTGTAGAATTGGCAATAAGCTCCGATGTATTTTGAGCTGCCTGTGCGGATTTACCAGCCAAACCACGAACTTCCTCCGCAACAACGGCAAATCCTTTCCCTGCACTGCCAGCCCTGGCTGCCTCCACTGCCGCATTTAACGCGAGTATATTGGTCTGAAATGCAATATCATCTATCGTCTTAAGAATCTTCTCAATCTCTTCCGAACTGGTCCGAATCTTTTCCATGGCTTCTACCAGATTCTGCATCTTCTGGTTACACAGGAGAACTTCTTCGCCGGTCTCATGTGTCTGGCTCCTGACATCCAACGCCCCGCTCGCCGTATTTTTAACCTCCTCGGAAATCACGCTAATCCGGCTTGCCAGTTCCTGTACCGAGCTTGCCTGCTCTGTAGTACCCTGGCTAAGCGTCTGTGCACTTGAGGATAACTGGTTGCTGGCATTCGCCACCTCCTCCGCAGAATGATTGACCTGCCGCATGGCGTTGCTCAATTCAACCTTCATATTGCGCATGGAAAGCAGAATATCCCGAAAGCTGCCAACATATACCTCCTCATGTTTCGTATGGACATCCAGATTCTGATTTGCCATCTCATTAAGTAAATAACTGATGTCATTGATGACGGTACGCAGACCCTCCACAAGGTCAGCGGTAGACCTGACAAGCATGCCGGTTTCATCCCTGTTTCTAATCTTGGGCAGCGGCGTCTCCAAATCACCCTCCACAAGCAGTTTCATCCGATTTACACATGCTTTCATAGGTTTGCCAATATTAATAGCCAGCGTCAGGGCAACAATAATTGAAATCAATATGGAAACCACAATCACCGCGATATTGATGACCATTGCGTCTCGTGTAGATGCCAGATAATTAATCTGCGGTGCGGTCACTGCAATACTCCAGCCATCTGTATCCAAAATGGGAGCATAGGCAGCAAACATTTTGTCTCCCCCATTTGTATAACTTCCAAAACCAATTTTCCCCTGACGCATCTCAGCATGGATTGCCGCCAGTTCCTGCAGTGAGGAATCACTCTGCGCCTCCTCTTCTATGTTCTGAACAGTAATTGTATCAAGCGTGATGTCGGCAATCGTGCCGCCGGACTTATTAATCATGTAAGCCCTGCTATTTTCACCAATCTGGATAGCCGACACGATATCGTTCAGAAAGGTTTCATGCGGAACAAAATACACAACACCGACAATATCGTTCCCATCGTTTCCCTCAGAATACAGGGGCGCCGCTACCATAATGGACAACTCCCCCGTAATCTTGCTAATCAGCGGCTCCGATACAAAGACATTTCCCTTCATTGCCTGACGTACATATTCACGGTCTGAATAATCTTTTCCGTCAAAAATACTGATACCATCCGCGCCGACAATATTTCCTCTCTGGAAATCATGCATGGAAACACGCCCATCGATAATCGCCTTCTTTTCTTCAATCGGCACTTCCGGATCGGATAGCTGCGGGATACACCCAACCTCCATAACAACGTTCTTATAGGCCGCCAGTTCCTGCTGCACACGTCCTGCCGCCAGAACTGCCGTCTCGCTCATCATCTGCTCTACCGTGGACATGGTATTGTTGTAGGTTAGCGCGATGCTTGAAAACCCTGATGCAACCAATCCAATGAGAACAGTCAGAATAAGGCATAAGGTGATTTTGGTTCGAATGCTTTTCATTTCTATGTTACCTCCTGCTTACCCAGCTGAAATATGAGATATAAACCGACATATTCAACCGTTTTTCTAGTATAGTAACTATTATAAAAGCTACTGTTCTCGCCTGTCAACCACTATCTTCCTTCATCCTCTTTTATAGCCGCCGTCCCAATTTACATGCAGCGCAGCCCCAGCGATTTGGAACCTACCCGCCTCCTGTTTCCAGATACAGAACATAAATTTTATCTAATAGGATATACTAATATAACCTGAAACCGCTTTATAAAGCCTGACAGTTCACAAAATTTTCACACAATATTAGCACTCACCTATTGACAGTGCTAACAATTCGTGGTATAACAATCATAACAAAAGGAACAAAAAGCACTACAAAAACCTTTTAGCTAAAAATAATTTGTAAAGGAGCGATGATTTATGTTAATGCCAAGTATTTTTACAAGAGATTTATTT